>JAJYGM010000059.1 GCA_021785095.1 Actinomycetes bacterium | reverse complement strand
GTGGAGCTGCTCGAGCTCATGCGCGCGAGATACCTCGCCGGTGCGCCGCTCCACCGGGGGGCGGCGGAGCTCGTCCAGGCGCTGGTCGGGCGGGTGCGTCTCGGCGTCGCCACGTCCACCCCGACGCTGCTGGCCGAGCTGGCGCTCCGCGGCGCGGGGCTCCTCGACGCGTTCGAGATCGTCGCGTCCGGATCGGACCTGGGCGCAGGGAAGCCAGACCCGACCGTGTTCCTCGAGGGATGCCGGCTCCTCTCGACGGACCCTGAGCGCGCCATCGCCTTCGAGGATTCCCCGGTCGGGGTGCGAGCGGCCAGCGCAGCCGGCCTGTTCGTCGTGGGCGTCCCCGACCGGCCCGGGGTGGCGCCAGCTCTGATCGCGGCCGGGGCGGACCTGCTCATCGACTCGCTCGAGGACGTCGTGGTCGAGGCCGCCTGAAGTGGCGAGGGGGCCCGGGCCGGGCGAGGTCGCGCTGCCCGAGACGCTGACGTCCTTCTTGGGACCTGCGCTCGAGCCGCACGGCGACTACGACGCCGTTCACTTCGCGGGGCTCGACTTTGCGGGGCAGGCTGCCGACGATGCCGGGTTCCTCGGCTGCTGGTTCGAGCGGTGCGGGCTGGATGGCGTCTCGATGCGTCGGGCGCGGGTCTCCGAGTGCCGGCTCGACGAGTTACGCGCCACCAGCCTCGACGCCGCCGACTCGGTGTGGCGCGACACCGCGGTGACCGTCCGGCGTGTTGGGGCGCTGCTGTCAACCGGCGGCGCCTGGTCGTCGGTGCGCGTCCGGGGTGGGCGGCTCGACCTTGTGGACCTCTCCGGCACGAAGCTCGCGAGCGTCGCGTTCGAGGGGTGCGCCATCGGCGAGCTGGATCTCGGCACGGTCGAGGCGCGCGACCTCTCGTTCGCGGGCTGCGAGATCGAGCTGCTCGACGTGACGGGGGCACGGCTGGTCCGCGCGGACCTCACGGGCGCCTCGATCGGCGGGGTCCGCGGCGTGGCCGGGCTCCGGGGCGCCACCGTGACGGCGCAGCAGCTGATGGACCTCGCCCCGCTGATGGCCGCGCAGCTCGGGATCATGCTCGCCGAGGGCTGACCCCGTTCGGCCGACCGCGACCGGCACCCTGGCCACGGGGAACTCGACGACCGTCTCGGTGCGCTCGGGCGGCACGAGCGGCTTGCCTCATGTCGACATCGCGCGGCGGGCGAGCGATTGCGAGACCGTGCTCCGGATCCAGGTCGTCAGGGCGTCAGATGACGGCTGCCGGAGGCCTTCGGTCCTTGCCTGTCTAGAACGTCCGTTCTATTCTTGACCTCCGTCCCCGGGAGACCGACGCGTGGCCACCATCCCCTTCGCCGAGCTGCACTGCCACACCCACTTCTCGTTCCTCGACGGGGCGTCGGCCCCGGACGACCTCGTCGAGCGAGCGGCCGAGCTGGGTCTCGCCGGGCTGGCGGTCACGGACCACAACGGGCTGTACGGCGCCGTCCGCTTCACGAGTGCGGCGGAGGCTGCGGGGATCCACCCGGTCGTCGGGATCGAGATCGAGCTGCTGGACGCGTGCGTGCCGGACCCGGGCGGGATCGTGGTTCCAGGTCTGCGACCGTGGCGCCCCGGACGACGCCGGCCGCAGCCAGAGCCGGAGCCTCCGCGCCCCGTGGAGGGCCGGCCCGTTCGCCCCCGCCCGGAACGCGCCCGGCTGCCTGGCCATCGCGAGGTGCGCAAGGAGGACCACCGGGGGATCGGCGCGGCGCAGCGCGGCCCGCACCTGGTGCTGCTGGCGCGGAACGAGGCCGGCTGGCGGAGCCTGTGCCGGATGGCGTCGCGGGCGAACCTGGCCGGGACGAAGGCGGTGCCGAAATTCAGCCACGAACTGCTGGCGGCGAACGCCGAGGGACTGGTGGCGCTGTCCGGGTGCCGGCACGGGGAGATCGCACGACGCCTGCGGGCGGGTGACCGCGTGGGGGCGCGCGCGGCGGCCGAGCGCTACGCACTGCTGTTCGGCTCGGCTTCGGCTTCGTCCGGGTCGTCGTCCTCGGCGGCATCGGCCGGCTTCGTCCTCGAGCTCTCGCACCACCTGCTCCCCGATGACGACTGGCTGGCGTCCGAGACCGCGCGCCTGGCGGACGAGCTGGGCCTGCCAACGGTCGTCACGAACGATGTCCACTACGCCCGCCCCGATGGCCGCGAGCTCCACGATGTCCTCACCGCCATCCGCCACGGCCGGACGCTGGCCGAGTTGCGCGATCTCCGCCGGCCTGACGGCGAGTCGTACCTCAAGGACGCCCACGACCTGCTCGCACTGCCACCCGGGGATCCCGCCGTGGAGGCTGCCGACCCCGTGCTGGCGCGGGCCTGGCGTGAGGGGATCGCGAACTCGGTCGAGATCGCCGCCGCCTGTCACGTGGCGCTGACCTTCGAGCGGTACCGCTTTCCGGGGTTCGAGGTGCCGCGCGGCGAGACGCCGTTCGGCTACCTGTCGGGGCTGTGCTGGGAGGGTGCGCGGCGCCGGTACCACCCGTTCACGCCCCAGGTCATGCGCCAGCTGGCCCATGAGCTCGACGTCATCGAGAAGACCGGCCTTGCCGAGTTCTTCCTGATCTGCTGGGACCTGATGCAGTTCGCGAAGCGCAAGCGGATTCCGGCGCAGGGACGGGGGTCGGCGGCGGACTCGATCGTGGCGTACGTGCTGGGGATCACCCGGGTGGACCCGATCCGTCACGAGCTCCTGTTCGAGCGGTTTATCAACGAGGGGCGGACGGCGTACCCCGACGTGGACATCGACTTCAGCTCCGAGCGGCGGGAGGAGGTGATCCAGTACGTGTACGGCAAGTACGGGCCGGAGCACACCGGGATGGTCTGCAACTTGGTGACGTACCGGGCGCGGTCGGCGGTGCGCGAGGTTGGGTGTGCGCTGGGCTTCCCACGGCCGCTGGTGGACCGGGTGGCGAAGGCACTCGAGACGTACGACAGCGTGATGGTCAGGCGGGATCTCGAGACCGAGGGCGGGTTTGCGCAGTTCTTCGCGCGTCCGGGCGAGGAGGGGGTCGTCGCTCCGTTGCCGGCTCCCGACACGACGACGCTCGGGCTCACCGACGCGATGGGCCAGCTGAACCACTCGCGCGGCGGCCGGATCCGGACGGGCGGGGCGGGGGAGCACGGCGACGGGCGGCTGGGGCGGGTTGAGGAACTGCACCGGCAGACTGGCTCCGCGCC
>JAJYGM010000465.1 GCA_021785095.1 Actinomycetes bacterium | reverse complement strand
GGCCGGCTCCACCGGGTGTTCACCGTGTGGTTCACGCCCAACCTTGTTCCCGCCGGGTTCTTCATCGGCACGCTCGCCACCGCGAGCTTCGTCGGCGTGGGGTTCTCGCTCGGGGTGACGGCGATCGTGATCGGCACGCTGCTCGGCGGGCTGCTGGTCGCCGTGCTCGGGACCTGGGGACCCAGGACTGGTCTCGGACAGATCCCCGAGGGTCGCTTCGCCTTCGGCAAGTCGGTCGCCCTGCCTGGCGTGCTGCAGTGGCTGTCCACGATCGCGTGGGACGCCATCAACGCCATCTTCGGCGCCGAGGCCATCAACATCCTTCTCCACGTCCCGTTCTGGGTCGGGCTGTTCATCGTGCTCGTCATGCAGGGGGTCCTCGGCCTGTTCGGCTACGAGGTCATGCACACCTTCCAGAAGTGGATGTCGGTCGTCCTCGGGGCGATGTTCGTGGTGGTCACCGTGAAGGTCGCGTCCGTCGGGAACTGGCACGCAGCCGCCACGTCGCACGGCGGCTCCCTGGCCGGCGGGTTCATCCTCATGATGACGCTCTCGGCAAGCTTCGTCATCTCCTGGGGCGCCTACGCATCGGACTACAGCCGGTACATGAAGCCCGACTCCTCGCGTGTGGGGATCTTCTTCCTCAGCCTGGCAGGGGTGTCGCTCTCGTCGATCTGGGTGGAGATCCTCGGCCTCGCCGCCGCGTCGGTGGTCGTCCAGAGCACTTCGGGCGGCATCGACCAACTCATGGGTGGCGGCGTGCTCGGCGGAATGGCGATGGTCGCCATCTGGATCGGCACCGTGTCGGTCAACGCGATGAACGACTACTCGGGCTCGCTCGCCCTCCAGGCGGCCGGCGCCCGCGTCAAGAGGCCGTACGTGGCGGTGGTGGTGACCGCGCTCGCGTTCGGCCTGACCCTGTGGCTGCACACGGGCAACCTCACCTCGAAGTTCGAGGAGGTCCTGCTCTTCGTGACCTACTGGGTGCCCCCGTTCGCGGCGGTGCAGATCGTCCACTGGTGGCGGAACCGGGGCAGCGTCGACGCGCGGCAGATCATGGACTTCGGCAGGCTCGCATCGGGCTGGGAGGCGCTCGTCGCGCTCCTCGTCGGGTTCGGCGCAGCTGTGCCGTTCATGGACACGACACTGTTCGTCGGCCCCGCGTCGTCGGGTTGGCTCCACGGCGGCGACATCGCCTTCTACGTCGGCTTCGTGGTCGGGGGTCTCGTCTACTTCCTGATCCGCTATGCCGTGACCGGTTCGGCAAGAGAATCCGGCACCGCACCCGCACCCGGCCGACGCCTCGCCGCAGCACGGCCTTCTGACGAGCCGGTCCCGGTCGCGGTGCGCTCAGAGCCCTGAGGGACCCTGAGAGACCCTGAGAGAGATGCCGGAGAGGACGACTCGTGCTGGACCTGCTCGTGCGCGGGGCGCGGCTGGCCCCCGCGGCCGGCGGGGCAGACCAAGCCGCTGCATCGGCCGTCGACGTCCACGTGAGCGCCGGGACGGTCGTCGGCATCGAGCCGGCATCGGACCACGCACCGCCTGCCCGAGAGGTCGTCGACGCCCGCGGCTGCCTGATCTCACCCCCGTACGTCGAACCGCACGTCCACCTCGACAGCGTGCTCACCGCCGGAGAGCCGCGTTGGAACGAGAGCGGGACTCTCTGGGAGGGGATCGCGTGCTGGACCGAGCGCAAGGGAATGCTGACGCGACAAGACGTGCTGGACCGAGTCTCAGAGGTGCTCCGCTGGTACGTGGCGAACGGCGTGCTCCACGTGCGAAGTCACGTGGACGTGACCGATCCCGGCCTCGTGGCGCTCGACGCGCTCGTGGAGCTGCGGGAAAGGGCGCGCGACGTGCTCGACCTGCAGCTCGTGGCCTTTCCCCAGGAGGGGATCTGCTCGTTTCCCAGCGGGGCCGAGCTCCTCGAGGAAGCCGCTCGCCGGGGTGTCGACGCGATCGGTGCCATCCCGCACTACGAGGACACCCGTGAAGACGGCGTGCGCTCGCTCGAGATCGCGGCCGAGGTCGCGACACGCTACGGGCTCCTCCTGGACGTGCACTGCGACGAGATCGACGACGAGCAGTCGCGGTTCTCCGAGGTGCTGGCGACTCTGGCGCTGCGCACCGGTCTCACCGACCGCGTCACCGCGAGCCACACGACCGCGATGGGCTCCTACAATCCCGCCTACAGCTACAAGCTGAGACGGATCCTGCTGCGGTCCGGCGTCAACCTGGTCTGCAACCCGCTCGTGAACCTCCACCTGCAGGGCCGGTTCGACGGCTATCCGAAGCGTCGGGGCCTCACCCAGGTGAAGGAGCTCCTCGCAGCCGGGGTGAACGTGGCCTTCGGCCACGACGACGTCATGGACCCGTGGTACCCCCTCGGGACCGCCGACCCCGTGCTCGTGGCCCACGTCGGCGCGCATGCGACGCAGCTCATGTCTCCGGCCGAGGTCGGCGAGTGCTTCCGCATGGTGACCGACCGCGCGGCCAGGGTCCTCGGGATCGCCGACCTCTACGGCGTGCGGCCAGGCGTGCGGGCCGACTTCCTCCTGCTCCCGGCCGCGGACCCGGCCGATGTCGTCCGCCGCCTCGTCAGGCCGTCGATCGTCGTGTCCCGCGGAAGGATCGTCGCCGAACGGGCACCGGCGGTCGCGCGGCTGCGATGGCCCGGCGCCGACCCGGAGGACGTCGACTTCGTCCGAACCCGCGATGCGCGAGATGCCACCTGGAGAGGCGGTCCGGCTCAAGGGGGCGGTCCGGCCCAAGGGGGCGGTCCGGCCGTGGACGGATGACCTTCGACGACGCCACCCTTCCCGCTGCTCCGGTCCGCTGGCCCGCGGACAAGGTCGCTGCCGCCGCGCTCACGTTCGACGTCGACGCCGAGTCCGCGCTCCTGTCCGCGGACCCGTCCAGCGCGGCGCGCCTCACGGTGATGTCGCACCAGGCCTACGGCCCCCTCACCGGCGTGCCGCGCATCCTGCGCCTGCTCGAGCGACACCGTCTCCGGGGGACCTTCTTCGTACCGGGCTTCACGGCCGAGCGCTACCCCTCGGTCGTGGAACGGATCGTCGAAGGTGGCCACGAGGTCGCCCATCACGGCTACCTGCACGAGTCCAGCGTCGGCATGGACCGGGACACCGAGGAGCGGGCCATCGACCGCGGACTGGAAGCCTTGGACAAGGTGGCGGGGGTGCGGCCTGTGGGCTACCGCGC
>JAJYGM010000443.1 GCA_021785095.1 Actinomycetes bacterium | reverse complement strand
CGCCATACCACCAGGTAGCCGCATGCGCCCGGCGCAGCCCGAACGCCAGGAAGAACTCGACGAACCCGACCGTGGCCCTTGCGACGGACATCGCGCTGATCGCCACGAGGACGTCGCCGGGGTAGAGACGCCGGCCCTCTCGGCGACGGGCGTCTCGCAGGCCGCGCAGGCCGGCCTCCCCCCGGCCACGGCGTCCGGGCGGGTCGGCGTCGGACGGCTCACCGGGCACGTGCGCGAGCGTCACGCCTTCGCTGGACCGCGGAAGCCGTAGCGCCGCGACCGTGGCGACGACGAACACCGCCGCGCCCGATCCGAGGACCCATCTCGGCCCAGCCTGCAGGAGGGCGAGACCGAACGGGAAGGATGCGAAGCCCGACAGCGATGCAAGAACGGCGAGCTTCGCGTTCGCGATAGCGAAGTCGTCGGTGGCGGAGGCCATCGACGGGACGAGCGAGGACTTCGCTACGAGGTAGAGCTTCGAGAGCACGAGCACGCCGAACGCCTCGGGAAACAGCAGGAGCGAATGGATGTCTCGCGCCATCGCCAGGCAGAGGAGCACCGAGCCGCTCGTCGCTACGGCAACCGACGCCCGCCTGGCCTGGCGGCCGCGGTCGAGGAGAGGGCTCAGTGCCGGACCGACGAGAGCAAAGGGGGCGATAGTGAGGAGGAGGTAGAGGAGTACCTTGCCTTCCGCCGCGCGCGGCGAGATGGAGAAGAAGAGCGACCCCGCGAGTGAGATCGTGATCAGGGTGCTCCCTGCGCCCTGCAGGCTGTGGACGAGCGCGAGACGACCAAACGGCCTCGACTGGTCGAGCAGCTCGGCGAGCGAGGAGCGTACGAGGCGGGTGACCTTGGCGAGACGCCCGGCAGGCTCCACCTGCCTCATGCTACGGCCGTCCTCCCGGCGTGACCCGGCACGCCTGACCGAGCACGCCAGGCCGTCAACCGGTCGCGTGGTACCAGACGTCGACACCACCAGAGACCGTCGGCGGACGTCCGAATGCCGCTGTGAGGTATTGCAGGACCTGCGCCGTCCCGTAGCCGACGGAGGGATCGACGATCACGGTCCCGACGTGCCAGTTCGCGACAAAGGCGCGGATGTCGACGAGGCTCAAGTTGTCGAACGGCGGCAGCGGCAACGGGCTGTCGCGACCTTTCACGCCGAAGACGAACACGTCGTAGAGCTCTGGTGGCCCGAGCGGCAGCACGGCGCTCGTCCCCGCGCCGTCCCGCCCGGGACGCGTCGCCTCTCCGCCGACGATCTCGAAGCGCATCGCCGTCGCCGCCTGCCAGAGCATCGCGTCGTTGTAGGGCGGCGCGTCGTAGGGATAGCTGAGCACCACGCTGCCGGGTGGGATCTGGCGCACCGCAGGGGAGGAGAAGTACGGGGGGATCTCTGCCGCCTGGTGCGCGTAGGGAAAGCGCGGGACGAGCGGGACGAGGACCGCGGCGACGAGGACCGCGGCGAGCGCGCTCGCCCGCCATGGCGGTACGGCTCTCCGCCGTCGCCGGCCAGCGCCGGGCTCCGCGGCCGCGATGCGCGCCGCGCGCCGGGCTGCGAGGAGCCGGTCGAGGCCGATGCCGAGCAGCACCGCCGCGCAGAGGTCGACGTAGAGCGAGAAGCGGGAGGCGAGGACGTTCTGGAACAGGAAGGTCTTGCGCAACAGCGCGAACGGCAGCGGGACTGCGGTCGCGTGGCCGTCGATCGTGAGCGGTGAGCCGAGCGCGAGCACGAAGCAGCAGAGCCCGACGGCGGCGACGGTCGCGACGAGCAGGTCCCTGCGGTAGCGGACGACGACGGCGACGAGGACGATGACGAGTGGGATGCCGAGATAGATGCCGTTCTCCGTCACGCTGCCTCCGGCGAAGTGGCTCCCGATCGCGGCGAGGTGGGCCGGGGCGACGCGCTGCTCGACCGTCGGCACGACCGGTCCGAGCAGGTCCGCCCGGTACGGCGCGAGAGCCGTTGCCGTCTGCGGGGGTCCGACGACGTGCTCCGGCCCGCGCAGGAAGAACCACGCGGGGTAGGCGACGATCGGGGCGAAGACGGCGAGCGCCCAGCAGAGCCCGGCACCGAGATGGCCGAGGCGGGCTCGTGCGGCACGCGGGCGGCGTGCAGCTGCGTAGGCGAGGCCGATCAGCGCGCAGATCGCCGTGGTGACGAGGATCTCCTGGGCGACGAGGTACTGCGCCGCCGAGGCGAGGCCGAGGAGGAGCCCAGTGCGGCGTGGCGTGCGGCTTGTCGGCGTGCGGCTTGTCGGCGTGCGGCTTGTCGCGAGGTCGTGGACCGCGAGCAGCATGAGCGGCGGGAGGGGGACGAAGAGCAGGAACAGGTGCCCGTTGCCCTGGCCGACCATGTAGGGCGAGAAGCCGTAGAGCAGCCCTGCGATCGCAGGTGCGACGGTCCCCGTGCAGAAGCGGCGCATGACGAGGAGCATCGAGGTCGCCGAGGCGACGAACGCGAGGCGCATCAAGAGGTTGTAGGAGGCGATCGCTCCGTGGAGGAAGGTGAGCGGTGCCGCGAGGAGCCCGAGCAGCGGCATCGAGGTGTTGAGAGCGAGGTTGACGCCGCGGGGGTAGTCGATGTAGCTCGTGAAGAACGGGTTCGTCCCGCTGCGCAGCGCATGGGCCATCCAGGCGAGGAACCACACCTCTTGTGCCTGGTCACCGCACGCGCAGCTCGGGACCGTCGTGCTGCTCACCGGGGAGACCGGCCAGAACGCGAGGAGCGCGAGCAGGACGTAGAGAGCGACGGCGCCGGACACCGCCCAGGTCGGGTGGCCTCGGGTGCCTCGCACGCGCCGGGCGGCACGGGTCACGTCTCCTCCGGGGGGCGGGGCAACGAGTCGAGCGCATGTTCGGTAGTGTCGGCAGTTGAGCACTGTGCACCCTGTGGTCCCTTGGGCCGAGCTCGAGCGCCGGTTCTCGGGACGGCCAGACCGTAGTCGCCCTCCAAGAGCTGTCGCCACGGCCCCGACAGTCGCAACGGGCGGCAACGGCTCCCTGGCATTGCCCACTCCGAGCTGCAATGCCGCTCGAGCAGGCGCTCCGACGCGAGAGCGTCGCGATCTCCAACGCCCGCTCGGCGACCGGTGCGCGCTATCCGTCCTCGACCGCCCTTGCGGCGATCCGCGCCCGGAGCAGCGCCGAGAAGGTCGAAGGCTGCAGCCTCGAGGATCGTTAGCGCCGTCGAGACACGATGCCCGGTTCTACCAGGCTCCGAGGTTCG
>JAJYGM010000586.1 GCA_021785095.1 Actinomycetes bacterium | reverse complement strand
GACCCGGGGCTGGGAGCCGCCTTGGCGGCTCGAGGCGAGGTTCGGTAAGATAGTGGTCCGGCCGCTCGCGGGTGGCCGGTGCGTCGGCTGCGGGAGCGCCGCGCCGAGCCAATAGACGTGCCGGAGCGCCCACCGCCCTTCGGGGGCGGGGGAACCTCCGGCCGGCACAGGACGAGCGCTCCGCTCGGGTTTTCCGGGCGGAGCGTTGGCATGCGCACGGGCAAGTGAGCGCCAAGCGCGAGGAGAGACGTGGCAACGAAGGCGATCGTCGGCGAGAAAGTCGGCATGACCCAGATATGGGACGAGCAGCACCGCGCCATTCCGGTGACGGTGCTGCGCGTCGCCCCGGTTCGGGTGGTTCAGGTGAAGACCCCCGAGCACGAGGGGTACGCCGCCCTCCAGGTCACTTGGGGCTTCCGCCGCGCCTCGACCCTGACGCGGCCTGAGCGCGGCCATTACGAGCGCGCGGGGATCGACCCGGGCCGTGACCTCCTCGAGCTCAGGATCGAGGACGTGGCCTCGTTCGAGGTTGGCCAGGAGCTGACCGCAGCGCTGTGGAGCGCCGGGGAGCGCGTCGATGCCATTGCCGTGAGCAAGGGCAAGGGCTTCGCCGGCGGCATGAAGCGGCACAACTTCAAGGGGCAGGGCGCAGCGCACGGGAACCATAAGCACCATCGCGCCCCGGGGTCCATCGGCGCCTGTGCGACGCCGGCAAGGGTGTTCAAGGGTACGCGCATGGCGGGGCGGATGGGAGGTCGACAGGTCACCGCACTGAACCTCGAGGTGATCTCGAGCGATCCCGATCGTGAGCTCCTGCTCGTCAAGGGCGCGGTCCCCGGACCCCGCGGTGCCGTGGTGGTGCTGCGAGACTCCGTGAAGACGCCAATGCAGCGCAACGGGAGGACGAAGTGAGCGCGGCGGCGCCTCGGCAGAACCACCGTCCATCGGTCCGCAAGGACCGTCCTGAGCTGGTCTCGCGTTCCGTTGAGCGCCGGGACATGCGCGGAAACTCGCTCGGCGAGGTCCCGCTCGCCCCCGAGGTCTTCGGCATCCAGCCGAACATGGCGGTCCTCCACCAGGTCGTGACGGCCCAGCTCGCTGCTGCCCGAGCCGGAACGCATTCGACCAAGACGCGTGCGGAGGTGAGGGGCGGAGGAACGAAGCCGTGGCGCCAGAAGGGCACCGGTCGGGCGCGCCAGGGGTCCACCCGCTCGCCGATCTGGAAGGGTGGCGGGATCGCCCTGGGCCCGAAGCCGCGTAGCTACGCGCAGCGCACCCCGAAGAAGATGGTGCGCCTCGCACTGCGCTCGGCGCTGTCGGACCGCGCCTCGGAGTCCAGGATCGCGCTGGTGGATGCCTGGACGTTCGAGACCCCGAAGACCAAGGACGCTGTCAGGGCGCTCGACGCCCTGGGGCTGGGAGGACGTGTGCTCGTGGTGATTGGCCAGGAGGACCTGACTGCCGAGCGGTCCTTCGCCAATCTCCCCGAGGTCCAGACCGTCGTCGCGTCGCAGCTCTGCGCGTACGACGTGCTGCGCGCCGACTGGGTCGTCTTCTCCGATGCCACGCTTCCGTTGGGCGACGTGCCGGCGGTTGGCTCCGACGTGCCGGCGGTTGGCTCCGACGTGCCGGCGGTTGGCTCCGACGTGCCGGCGGTTGGCTCCGACGTGCCGGCGGGCCCCTCGGCCGAGCTTGACGGTGTGGAGGAGTTGGATGACGCGGGTGACGAAGAAGGGGAGATCGAGCCATGAAGGAACCCATGTCGGTGCTTCGGCGCCCGGTCATCTCTGAGAAGTCGTACTCGCTCATGAACCGGAACGTCTATGTCTTCGTCATCGACCGGCACGCCACCAAGATCGACGTTCGCCGCGCGGTGGAGAGGGCGTTCGACGTGCGTGTCGACAGCGTCAACACCTTGAACCGTAAGGGAAAGGTGATCCGTAACCGGCGGACCAACAAGACCGGCCAGCGACCCGACACCAAGCGTGCCTTCGTGACGCTGCACCCGGGCGACAAGATCGACCTCTTCGAGAGCTGAGACGCATGCCGCTTCGCGCACGCAAGCCCACTAGCGCCGGACGGCGGTTCCAGACCGTCTCGGACTTCGCTGAGATCACGCGGGATCATCCCGAGCGTTCGCTGCTGACGTCGAGCCCGGGATCCGGCGGGCGCAACAGCTACGGCCGCAAGACCGCCCGCCACCGTGGGGGCGGGCACAAGCGGCAGTACCGGGTCGTCGACTTCCGCCGCGAGAAAGACGGCGTGCCGGCGAAGGTCGCTGCGATCGAGTACGACCCGAACCGCAACGCGCGCATTGCGCTGCTCCACTTCGCGGACGGCGAGAAGCGCTACATCCTCGCTCCGGCCGGTGTCCGCGTCGGTGACGTCCTCCAGAACGGCCAGGGTGCCGAGATCCGCGCCGGCAATGCGCTCCCCTTGCGCTACATCCCGGTGGGCTCGGTCGTGCACTGTGTGGAGTTGCGCCCGGGCGGAGGGGGCAGGCTCGCGCGCGGTGCTGGCATGAGTGCCCAGCTCGTCGCGAAGGAAGGGGCGTTCGCGACGCTCCGGCTCCCGTCGACCGAAATGCGTCGCGTCTCGGTCGACTGCCGCGCCACGCTCGGCTCGGTCGGGAATGCCGAAGCAGAGCTCGTGAAGGTCGGCAAGGCGGGTCGCAATCGTTGGAAGGGCATCCGCCCCCAGACGCGTGGCGTCGCCATGAACCCAGTCGACCACCCGTTGGGAGGCGGTGAAGGGAAGTCCTCCGGCGGACGCCACCCGGTCTCGCCGTGGGGCAAGCCCGAAGGGCGGACGCGAGCTCGCCGCAAGGAGTCCGACAAGATGATCGTTCGCCGTCGCCGCACCCGCGGCGCGCGGCGATAGCGGGAGGTCGCGGTGCCGCGCAGCTTGAAGAAGGGGCCGTTCGTGGACGACCACCTGCTGAAGAAGGTCGACGCGCTGAACGCGACGGGGGAGAAGCGGGTCATCAAGACCTGGTCTCGGCGCTCGACCATCATCCCTGACATGGTCGGCCACACCATCGCCGTGCACGACGGGCGCCGCCACGTGCCCGTCTACGTGACCGAAGCGATGGTCGGCCACAAGCTCGGCGAATTCGCGCCCACGCGTACGTTCCGCTACCACGCCGGCCAAGAGCGGGCGGGGAGGCGCTGACATGGCTGGGGTGAAGACCAACGAGCGTCCGGGCACGCGCGCGGTGCTTCGGCACTGCCGCATGTC
>JAJYGM010000456.1 GCA_021785095.1 Actinomycetes bacterium | reverse complement strand
GCAAGCCCGCTCAGCGCCGGGACGAAGATCTCACAGTTCGGTCGATCCACGCGACGCGATCGTCCTGGATCGCCGAGGACCAGGGTGTCGAGCTCGGCCGGCGAGCTCACGATCCCGAGGGACACCAGCCAGCTCACCGCTGAGCCTGCCGTGTAGACCTGACCGTCCAAGCAGTAGGTGGTCGCATTGCCGATGCGCCATGCCACAGACGTCGCCAGGCCCGCGTCGGAGCGGGGAGAGGAACTGCCGACGTTGGTCAGGAGAAAGGCGCCGGTGCCGTAGGTGCACTTCGCCTGGCCCCGCTCGAAGCAGGACTCGGCGAACAGCGCAGCCTGCTGGTCGACCGCCGTGCCCACGACGGGGAGCTCGGCGCCGAACGCCCGGGTCGACCCGACCGGGTCGGTGTTCCCGACGATCGTGGGGAGGGAGGCCCTTTCGACACCGAAGAGCGCGCACAGGTCGTCCGACCACTCGCCGGCGTCGAGGTCGAGCAGGAGCGTCCGCGACGCGGTGGCCGCGTCGGTGACGTAGCTCCCGGCCAGCCGGTGGAGCAACCAGGTGTCAGTGGTCGTGATCACTGCGCCGGCGGGGACTCGGGGGCGCAGCCAGGCCATCTTGGGCGCGGAGAAGTACGGGTCCAGCTCGAGGCCGCTCAGCGCGCGTACCGCGTCGCGCTGGGACGCGAGCTCCTGGGTCACCGACGAGGCCCGCCGGTCCTGCCAGCCGATCGCGGGAGAGAGCGGCTCCCCTGTGGGGTAGCGCCACGCGAGCACGGTCTCGCCCTGGTTGGCGAGGGCCACGGCCGAGAGGTCCTCGCCGGCCTCGGCCACCGCTTCGGTGCCCGCTCCGAGGAGCGACGACCATAGGCGCTCCGCATCCGTCTCGACGCCGCCTGTTCCTACAGCCTCGGGCATGACCGGCACTTCGGCCTGCGCAGCGATCGACCCGTCTTCACGCACCACCAGCGCCTTGGTGGCCGACGTGCCCTGGTCGAGCGCGAGGATCGCGCCGCTCACTTGTCGTCGGGCGTCTGGATCGTGCCTGTGGCCGCGTTCGGGACGGTGAGAGCGGCGCCGCCTGCAGGTGCTTCGCCGGGCATTGCCAGCGAGCGGCGTCTCACGACCATGTAGGCAAAGTACAGCAGCCCGACAGCGGTCATGACCCCTGCGTACTCCCAGGGGGTCGTGAATGTGCTTGCCCGGAAGATCGAGATCTCGAAGGCGAGCCACGCGAATGCGACGACGAGGACCGGGATCTCCCACTTCCCCAGCGAGAACCCGTGCGTCGAGGGAAGGCGTTTTCTCGTGGCTGCGTAGAGGATCACCGTCACGAGGTAGATCACTGCAGGCATGAGCGTCGCAGCGCTGAAGAGCTTGAAGAGCGAGTCCGTGCGGGTCGCGAAGATGGCGAGAACGATCTCGATGAGCACGCCGACCGCGATGGTCGCGTACAGGGGGCTGTCGGTCTTCGTGTGCACGACTCGCAGGGCCTTCCAGCCGGGAAAGCGCTGATCGCGCGACATCGCCCACGTGACGCGCGTCGCCGTGACGAAGATGACGAGCCCGCACGCGAAGATCGAGTAGAGGACGACGATCAAGAACACCTTTCCGACCGCTGTCCCCAGGATGCGGACCACCACGTCGGCGATCGGCGTCGGCGAGGCCGCGAGGGCCTTCAGGCTGCCGGTCGCCGCGGAGACGGCGACCAAGAAGGCGAAGCCGAGAGCTCCTGACAGCGCCACGGAGGTCCACATGGCGCGCGGGACGGCTTTCTCGGGCTCCTCCGTCTCTTCGGCGAGGTTCCCGGCGGCTTCGAAGCCCACGATCGTGAAGGCTCCGATGAGGAACCCGAGGATCCACGGTCCGTCCGCCGAGCCCGAACCGAAGCTGAAGTACCCGGCGTGCGAGATCGCTCCCGAGGACACCACGTGGCCCCAATTGAGCAGCGAGCGAGCCGCACCGACGACGAGGAGGAGGATCGTGAGCAGGCCGATGCCCGCGATCTCGGTGCCCACCGCGCCGTTGTTGATGCGCTGGGTCCAGGTGGTCGAGAACATGATGAGGAGGCCCTGAGCGAGCACGATCAGCGCCGTGGCGAGCCAGACGTTGTCCTGGGTCCCCGCGTACCCGAAGAGCGCAGGGGCGACCGTCGAGGCGAGGGCGTAATCGACGGCGACCACGTCGACGACGAGGAAGGCGAAGACGAACCACCCGAGGATCCATCCGATGTAGGGGTTCGCGAGGCGCGACATCCACTGGTAGGAGTAGCCGGCGAGCGGGATGCGTGACGAGAGGACGGCGAACACGAGGGCGACCATGAGCACGCCGACGACGACGAGGGGCCACGTCCAGATGCCGAGAGGACCGCTGGAGCGAAGGGTTGTCCCGTAGGTCGTGAAGATCCCGGTCGTGATGGAGATGAAGGACATCGGGATCGCGAACGACGCGAAGCGCCGGAAGGACCGCTGGAACTCTTGGCGGTAGCCGAATTGCCCGAGCTGCTCGGCTGCACGTGTGGTCTGGGTCGTCATGTGCCCCCCTTGATGTCTTGCCTGGGCCGGGTCAGCCCAGCTCGCGCTCGCCGGCGCGTCCATGCGCGCCGTCGTTGGTCGAGGCTCCCGCTAGCTCCGCGACGAGCACCGTGGCCCCCGCGGCGCGAAGGTCGGCACGGGACTGCTCGGGCACCCGAGAGTCCGTGACGACGGCGCTCATGTCGCTCAGGTCGCACACCTTGCACAGGGCGATGTGCCCGATCTTGGACGCATCGGCGAGCACGTACGTCTCGGCGGCGTGCTCCAGAATGACCTGGCGGACGGCGACCTCGGAGGGGTAGTAGTCGGTGAGGCCCGCAATTGCGTGCACTCCGCCCGAGCCGAGGATCGCCTTGTCGACGTAGAAGTCGGCCATGAAACGCTCGGCCTGCCGGCCTGAGAGCGCCATGTCACCTTTGCGCATGTGCCCTCCGCTCACGATCACCTCGACCCCTTCGTGGCCGTCGAGCGCGTTGGCGACCGAGAGGGACGGGGTGAGCACCCGCCCGCGGAAGTCCCAGGGCAGTTGGCGAGCCACCTCGGCGACCGACGTCCCCACGTCGAGGATGACGGTGTTTCCCGGTGACAGCATCGAGACGACCAGTGAGGCCATCGCCCTCTTCGCACGAAGCTCCCGATGCTTGCGTTCATGCTCGGGCGGCTCGAAGTCGCGCGCAGGCACGCCACGGGCGCCGCCGTAGACACGCT
>JAJYGM010000740.1 GCA_021785095.1 Actinomycetes bacterium | reverse complement strand
AGGCGCCGCAGCGCCTGCAGAGACGGCTCCCGACGACCTCGGCGTGCAGATCCGCCCAATGGTCCCGTGCTGCCTTCTTCCGCTCCGGCTCCGAGGAGCGGGCGGTCTCGGTCTGTCCTGCCGCCTCGTCGCCGCCCTGCCGGGCCACCGACCGGGCGTCCTCCGCCTCCCGCCACCGGGGCATCGCGCCTCCCGAAAAAGAGCTTGACCGACCGGACAGTCTAACGTACGCTGGCTACTACGTAGAGTGCTTCACAATACGTAGAGCGATGTGCCTGACATAAACGGGGTGATCCCGGTGCAGGGTGCGCACTGGACGCACTCCTGCCAAGCCCGCCGGAGGCGGTAGCGGGCAGGAGGGGGCGTGCACGCGGGGACTCGGGCCCCACGGGCCGCCCGTAGGTGGCAGAGAGCGGGAGGGAGTCCTGTGGGACGGAGCGAGCAGCGGACGAACGGAGCGAAACGGACGGCGAGGTCCCAGACGACGCCACCCGCGGCGGAGGGCGCCGGCGGGGAGCCGACCGACCTCATCTACGACTGGAACGAGATCGCCCCGCGCCTGTGCCTGCTCGAGCCGGCGACGGTCATCGAGCTCAATGACGAGACGCTGCGCGACGGGCTCCAGTGCCCATCGGTGCGCCAGCCGTCCCTCACCGAGAAGCAGGAGTTCCTTCGCCATCTGCCCCGAGTCGGCATCGATGCGGCCGACATCGGCTATGCCGGAGCGAGCGAGGCGGCCTTGCGTGACGTCGTCGGGCTCGCCCGGACGATCGCCGACGAGCGGCTCCCTCTGCGGGCCAACTGCGCCGGACGGACTCACGTCAACGACATCGACCCCATCGCCGAGGCGCAGCAGCGCTCGGGCGTCCCGATCGACGCCGCCCTGTTCATCGGGTCGAGCCCGATCCGCCAGCTGGTTGAGGACTGGGACGTGTCGACCCTTGCGAAGACGATCGAGCAGGCCGTCTCCTACGCCGTCCGCGCCGGTCTCGAGGTGATGTTCGTCACCGAGGACACCACCCGGGCGCGCCGCGAGGACATCGCCACGATGTACCTCGCCGCCGCCGAGGCGGGTGCCACCCGCTTTTGCATCTCGGACACCGTCGGCCACGCGGCGCCGTCGGGGGTTCAGCAGATCGTCCAGTTCGTCGCCGGCGAGCTCGCCTCGCACGGCTTCGTCGACGCCGCCATCGACTGGCACGGTCACCGCGACCGCGGGCTCGACGTCATAAACGCGCTCGCCGCCCTCTCGGCCGGAGCGAGGCGCGTCCACGGCTGCGCTCTCGGCATCGGCGAGCGCGTCGGCAACACGGCGCTCGACCTCGTGCTCGTCAACATCGCCCTTCTCGGATGGAAGAACATCGACCTGCTGGACCTGCCCGCCTACTGCCACATCGCCAGCAGGATGACGGGCGTCCCTATCCCGCGCAACTACCCGGTGATCGGTCGAGACGCCTTCGCCACGAGCACGGGCGTCCACGCGGCCGCCGTCGCCAAGGCCTACGCCAAGGGCGACTCCTGGCTGGCGGACCGCGTCTACAGCGCGGTGCCGGCATCGCTTGTCGGGAGGAGCCAGGAGATCTCCATCGGGCCGATGAGCGGCAAGTCGAACGTCGTCTACTGGCTGCGCGAGCACCACTTGGAGCCCACGCCGAGTCGTGTGGACGCCATCCTGGCGGCGGCCAAGAGCCGCTTCCGTGTCCTCGCCGACGACGAGGTCGCTCGGATCTCCGAAGGCGCCGGGGGGCACCGTCCGAAGAAGTCCGTCCAGGCAGCCCCGACGACGACGCTGGCGCTGCTCTCCGGCAACGAGGCCGTGGCCCTCGCCGCCTACCACGCCGGTGCCACGGTCGCGACCGGCTATCCGGGGACCCCGAGCACCGAGGTGCTCGAGCACCTCGCCCGCATCTCAGAAGCGGGCGAGGTTGACGTCGACTGGTCGACGAACGAGAAGGTCGCCCTCGACGTCGCCATCGGGGCGGCGCTCGCCGGGGCGCGGGTGCTCGTGACGATGAAGCACGTCGGCCTGAACGTGGCCATGGACAGCCTGATGACGAGCGCGTTCATCGGGGTGAACGGTGGTCTCGTGCTGATGAACGCCGACGACCCCGGCATGCACAGCTCACAGAACGAGCAGGACAACCGCTACCTCGGCCGTTTCGCTGGCATCCCGATCTTCGAGCCGGCCGACAGCCAGGAGGCCTACGACTTCGTCCAGGCAGCCTTCGAGACGAGCGAGCGCTTCGACCTCCCCTGCCTCGTGCGCATGACGACTCGCACCTCACATGCCCGCTCCAAGGTGGCGGCGGGAGGGAGGAAGGCGGACACGGCCGGACGCTCGTTCACGCGCAACCCGTCGAAGTACGTCATGCTGCCCGCCTACGCCCGCCAGCGTCACCTCGTCCACCTCGAGCGCCTCGAGCAGCTGCAGGCCTGGGTCGAGGAGCATCCCTTCACGGTCGAGGAGCTGCGCTCGCGCGACGTCGGCGTGGTGACGGCGGGGATCTCCTACCACCACGTCCGCGAGGTGCTGCCCGACGCGAGCACCCTCAAGCTCGGAATCGAGTTCCCGCTCCCGGTCGAAGCCATCCGGCGCTTCGCCGCAAAGGTGGAGCGGCTGCTCGTGGTCGAGGAGCTCGAGCCCTACATCGAGGAGGAGATCCGCAGGCTGGGTATCCCGGTGGAGGGCAAGGAGTGGGTCCCCCGCGCCGGGGAGCTGTCCGCCGCCACGGTGCGCAAGAGCTTCGTCGCCGCCGGCGTGCTCGATCCTGGCGCCGGGCCGTCCGAGCGCCCGGACACCCCGGCCGTCGGGCCGCGTCCGCCGGTGCTCTGCCCCGGCTGCCCACACTCGACGCCGTACCTCGCCCTCGGCGAGCTCGACGCCATCGTCGCCGGGGACATCGGCTGCTACACCCTGGCGGCAGGGCCACCGATCACCTCGATGGACACCTGCCTGGCGATGGGCTCCAGCATCGGCATGGCCACCGGGCTCGCCCTCGCGGGACGCTCGAATCAGCCGGTCGTGGCGACCATCGGCGACTCCACCTTCTTCCACGGCGGCATCCCGGCGCTGCTGGATGCCGTCCACCGGCAGGCGAACATCACCGTCCTGATCCTCGACAACGGGACGACGGCGATGACCGGTGGGCAGCCCCATCCGGGCATCGCGAGCGACATCCGGGGCCGCCCGGCGCGGGCGGCCGACATCGCCGAGGTCTGCCGGGCCGCCGGGATCACC
>JAJYGM010000323.1 GCA_021785095.1 Actinomycetes bacterium | reverse complement strand
CTGGCCCGCCTCCCCGACCTCGGGGAGGAGGAGGTGGCGCTGGTACCGGTTGCGCTGGTCGCTCGTGAGCGTGCGCGGCACCCTCCACTCCCGGCCTTCGTCCTTCCAGCGGTTGAAGCCGCCGGCCATGGAGACGACGTCTTTGTAGCCGAGGTCCGCGAGCGTCCTCGCCGCGAAAGCGGACCTGGTTCCGCCGGCGCAGTAGACGACGACCGGACCCTCCTTTCCCGGGATCCGTCCCTCCACCCCGAACTCGAGATTGCCCCGTGGCAGGTGGACGGCGCCCGGGATCGCCCCCTGCTCGTACTCGTCGGGCTCGCGCACGTCGAGAAAGGTGCACCTGCCGAACAGTTGCTCGGCCTCCGCGGGGTCGACCTCCGTGATCGCGGCTTTCACCCGATCTAGCAGCTCGCGTGGCGTCGTCATGCTCGAATATCTTACTAGTCGAGTCAACATTCGGACGCGGAGCCATGCCGGCGGGTGCGAAGCGGGCGGCCGGCGGGTGCGAGACGGGCGAAGGCCGGTGGGCCGGTGGGCCGGCGGGCCGGCGGGTGCGAGACGGGCGAAGGCCGGTGGGCCGGCGGGCCGGCGGGCCGGCGGGTGCGAGACGGGCGAAGGCCGGTGGGCCGGTGGGCCGGTGGGCCGGTGGGCCGGCAGACTGTGCACGTGGACGTGCACGACGCGGTGCGGGCCCGGCGGATGGTGCGCAGCTTCAGGTCGGAACCGGTGCCCGACGACGTCCTGGACCGGCTCCTCGCCGACGCGCTGCGCGCCCCGACGGCTGGCAATACCCGCGGCATCGCGTGGGTGGTCCTACGCGGGCCGGACGAGACGCCGCGCTACTGGGACGCCGCGACCACGAAAGCCTGGCGCTCGAACGCACGGCGCTGGCCCGGCATCTCTCGGGCGCCGGTCGTCGCGCTGGCTGTCGCCTGCCCATCCGCCTACCTCGCCCGCTACGCCGAGCCGGACAAGGCTCGAGCCGCCTCCGACCTGGGCCTCGGCCGAACCGAAGCCGCGTGGCCGGTCCCCTACTGGCACGCCGACGCGGCCTTCAGCGTGATGACCCTTCTCCTCGGCGCCACGTCAGCGGGGCTCGGCGCCTGCTTCCTCGGCAACTTCCGTTCGGAGACCTCGGTGCTCGCCTCGCTCGGCGTGCCGGAAGGATGGCGCCTCTTCGGCGCCGTCGCGCTCGGCTACCCCGCCGCTGACGACCCCCGCTCCACGTCGCTCGACCGTCGCCCGCCCGGCGCCGTGACGCGCCTGCACTGGGGAGAGTGGGGCGCCGAGCGTCACTGAAGCGAGCGGCGTACGCCTTCCACGATGCGCGCCACGGTCGGCATCGCCGCGTCCTCGAGCGCGTCGGCGGCCGGGAGCGGCACGTGGGGAGTCGTCACGCGGACGATCGGCCCGTCGAGATCGAAGAGGCGCTCCTCGGCGACGATCGACGCGACCTCCGCGCCCCAGCCGCAGAGCCGCGGGTTCTCCTCCACCGTGACGAGGTGTCCGGTCTCCGTGACCGAGGTCGCGACCGTCGTCACGTCCAGCGGCACCAAGGAACGAAGGTCGATGACCGTGACCTCCACGCCTTCGCCGGCGAGCCGGTCGGCGGCTTCGAGCGCGCGCGGCACCATGGCGGCGAGCGCCACGACCGTCGCGTCCTTGCCATGGCGGCGCACCACGGCGGTGCCGAGCTCGTCGACGATCTCCCCCTCGGGCACGTCCCCCTTCGCCGGGTAGAGCGACTTCTGCTCGAAGAACAGCACCGGGTCCGGGTCCCTCACCGCGGCGGCCAGCAACCCGACGACGTCACGGGGCGTGGAAGGGGCCACCACCTTCAAGCCGGGGATGGCCATCGCCCAATTCTCCACGCTCTGGGAGTGCTGGGCGCCGAAGCGCGCGCCGCCTCCGTTCGCGGACCGGATGACGAGCGGCAGCGACACCTGGCCGTTGGTCATGTAGCGGGTCTTGGCGATCTCGTTCGCCACGATGTCCCAGCACACCGCGAAGAAGTCCGAGAACATGATCTCGGCGATCGGGCGGAGCCCCGTCATCGCGGCACCCATCGCCGCGCCGAGGATCGCCTGCTCGGAGATCGGGGTGTCGACCACCCGGTCGGGTCCGAAGCGGTCGAACACGCCCACGGTCGCCTTGAACACGCCGCCGGCGGACCCCACGTCCTCGCCGACGAGCACCACCGAGGGGTCACGCTCCATCTCCTGGGCGATCCCGCGCGCGACGGCGTCGCGGTAGGTCATCTCCGCCACGACGAACCTCCGTCCGCCCACACGTCGGCCTCGACCAGGGAGAAGTCCGGTGGCGGGCTCGCCTCCGCCTCTGCCGACGCGGCGTCGACCGCCGACTGCGCCGCCTCCTCGATGCGCCGGAGGACCGACTCGTCGACCCCCGACTCGGCCAGGCGCGCGCGGTAGAGGGGGATCGGATCGCGGGCGAGCCACGCCTGCACTTCCGCCTCGGGCCGGTACTTGCCGGGGTCGGCTCTCGAGTGACCGCCGTGGCGGTAGGTCTCCGCCTCCACGAGCGTCGGGCCGGCGCCGGCTCGGGCGCGCTCCAGGGCCACGCTCGCGGCCGCGTAGGTCGCGTCGGCGTCGTTGCCGTCGACGAGCACCGGGTCGAGCCCGTAGGAGCGGGCGCGATCGGCGGCAGGGTGCGCGACCGCCGTCACCGAGGAGATGGGCGTGTACTCCATCCACCGGTTGTTCTCGCAGACGAACACGACGGGCAGCTTCCAGATCGCCGCCAGGTTCAGCGCCTCGTGGAACGCGCCGATGTTGGTGGTGCCGTCGCCGAAGAAGCAGACGGCGACCTCACCGGTGCCACGCAGCTTCGCCGACCACGCGGCGCCGTTCGCGATCGTGAGGTGCGCGCCGACGATCGCGTACGATCCCATCATCCGGTGCGCCACGCTCGTCAGGTGCATCGAGCCGCCCTTGCCCGCCATCAACCCTGCTTGGCGTCCCATCAGCTCGGCCATCACCGCGGCCATCGGGGCACCGCGCGCGAGGGTGTGGTTGTGCCCCCGGTAGGTGGCGAAGGTGTAGTCCGACGGGCGCATCGCAGCGGCGAACCCGGCGGCGACCGCCTCCTGGCCCAGCCCGAGGTGGCTCGTCCCCTTCACGAGCCCCTGGAGGAAGAGGTCGTACGCGCGCTTCTCGAAGTCACGCATCTCGACCATCATCTTGTAGATCGAGGTCCGCACCTCGATCGGCACCGGTCCG
>JAJYGM010000767.1 GCA_021785095.1 Actinomycetes bacterium | reverse complement strand
GGTGGGGGAGGGCTCGGGCGTGCACTGGCCCGGGAGCGACCTAGCGATTCTTGCGCTCATCGCCTTCTTCTGCGTCGTGGCGGCCGTCGCGATCGCCGCCATGCGCCGCGTCCTGACGGCGAGGGCGGGTGCGAGCACGGTGGCGGACCAGTGATGGGAGCCGTCGGTCGATGGGCGACGGCGTTCGGGAGGTTCTGGTGGGACTTCCTCGTCGGTGACACCCCGGAGCTCTTCGCAGGCGTCCTGGTCGTCGTTGCCACCGCGCTCGTCTTCCGTCACGAACGTGTTGTGGCGGTGGTCCTGGTCCCCCTCGAGTGCGCGGCGTTCGTCGTGGCGAGCGCCTACAGGGGTCGCAGGAGAGACTGAGCACCTACGATCACGCGGCGGGCGGGTCCTGCCTGCCGCCGAGCGTTCCGAAGGCCACGACCGACGCAACGAGGATCGCGACACCGCTAGCCACGAGCGCTTCGTTCAGCCCAGCGTGGAACGCGCCGTACGCAGCGTGGATCACCTTCGCGACGATCGGCCCGTAGAAGCGCTCTGCGCTGGGATTCTCGCCGCTGACACCACCGGTCTCGACCGCGCCGACGACGATCGCCTGGAAGGCTGACGGTATCCCGAGGTGGTGCAGGCGCATCTCCAGGTCGCTGCTCAGGTGTCCGTTGACGAGCGCACCGAGCACTGCGACGCCAAACACCGCTCCGAGCTCGCGGCTCGTGTTCGTCGCGGAGGCGGCCATGCCCGAGTGCTCGGGCGGAACTACGCCGAGGGCGACGGAGGTCACGGGGACGACGCTCGTGCCGAAGCCGACCCCTGCCATCGCGAGAGTGACGACGAGCCAGCCGGACGGCTTGCCCGAGGAGAGGACGAGCTCGCTGAGCAGGATCCCGCAGCCGGCGAAAGCGGCCCCCGCCGCCATCGGCAGCCGCGGGCCGGCGATCGCGACCCATCTTCCAGCGAAGACCGACGCGACCACCATCGCGACGGCCATGAGGAGGAACTCGACCGCGACGCGGTAGGCGGAATAGCCGACGACCACCTGCAAGTACAAAGCGGTGAAGAAGAAGATCGAGAAGATGCCGAAGAACAGGACGAAGGCGACGGTCAGTGCGCCGGAGAACGGGGGGGAGCGGAAGTAGCGAAGGTCGAGCATCGGGGACTCGGCCCGCTTCTCGCGCACCCAGAAGCTCGCGGCGCAGACGGCGCCGCCTGCGAAGAGCGCGACGACCGGGCCGTAGGAGTAGCCGGTGGTCTCGCCGACGATGATCGCGAAGGCGAGCGCACCGATCGCGCCGGCACCGAGGGCGAAGCCGGCGAGGTCGAGGTGGCTGCCGAAGGGGTCCGAGCTCTCCGGAAGCGTGCGGCTGGCGGCAACGACGAGGACGATCCCTGCGGCGAGGTTGAACCAGAAGACCGAGCGCCAGGATCCGAGGCCGACGAGGATGCCCCCGATGACCGGGCCGGCGGCGAGTGCGAGGCCCGACACAGCGGCCCAAGCCCCGAGTGCGCGTGCTCGCTCGTTGCGCCGGGGGTAGAGGTGCCGCAGGATCGACAAGGTCCCGGGCTCGGAGGCGGCTGCACCGACCCCCATGACGGCGCGAGCGGCGATGAGCACGTCCGCGTTCGGCGCGAGAGCTGCGAGGAGTGACCCGATGGCGAACACGGCGAGGCCGAGAAGCAGCAGCCGCTTGCGCCCGAAGCGGTCGGACAGAGCGCCCGCTGTGAGCATCAGGCTCGCGAACACGAGCGCGTAGCCGTTCACTACCCACTGGAGCTGCGACACTCCCGCGTGCAGGCTCGACTGCACGTCCGCCAGCGTCACGCTCACGATCGTGGTGTCGAGGAAGGTGAGGAAGAGCACTGCACAGAGCGTCACGAGGGCGCGTCGCCGCGACGCGGCCGTCTGCCCCGCGGCGGTCGCGTCCACGCCGATGGCCGACGAGGCGATGTCGGGTGCCCGGCTAGCCCCTGGCGACCGGGCAGGCCGGAGCTTTCACCTGCTCGAGGGCGAGGAGCTTGCAGAAGCTGACGTCGCCGACCTTCCACGTTCTCGCCTGGTAGACGGCGGTACCGGTCGCGCCTGCAAGCACCGGCTTTCTGGCAAGCGAGATCGTGTACCGGACGACGGCCGTCGTGTGGTTCACGAGGCGGACGCTCGTCACTGCCGCAGAGGTGCTGCGCCCGAGCGCCGACGACGACTGCCCGCGGATGATCGCCGAGAACTTCGCCCCGTCCTCGAGCAGCGCGATCTTGCGGGCGGCGGGGGTCGGACCCGCGAAGAAGGTGCGCCAGTTCGCCTTGATCTGCGCGGTGGACTCGGCAGCCCAGCTCGTCGGGGCATGGTGGATGCGGGCCGCGGCTCCCGCCACCGAGGCGGGGCCGATCGCAGCACCCGCTCCGATCGCTGCGCCTGCGCCGATCACCGCTCCAGAGGGAAGTGCTGCGACAAGGGCCGCGGCGAGCATGCGCCGACGCGCCGTCCGGCGGATCGTGGTCATAGTGACACCTCCGTTAAGCTGCGTCACCGACGTCGGCGACGCTGGTATCCCCGTCCGTTGCACAGCCTAGAGCGCCGGGCTGCGCGCATGTTCACCCGAGTAGATCCATGCGCTGGCGATCGCAGCGCGGCGCAAGAGAGCGGCCCGCCTTCCAGACGGGAGCGAGAGCGGCAACGCGGCGAACGGAGCGCACGCTGCTGCGACTGCGAGGTCGTCCGGAAGATCGGCTTCTGCTCCGGTTCAGCCGGCCCGGCCGATCACCGAACGCGGCCGAGCGATCGCACGTCTGGAGCCTGTCGAGCCCGTTCGTCACGACGGGCCCGTGCGGCCGGTCCGTAGAGGTCGGCGCACGCTTCGCACGTGGACTCGGGCACCAGGCCGATCTCCATGAGGAGCGAGAAGATGCGGCATCCGACGCAGAACCCTGCAGCCGCTTCGGCGATGGCGGGGACCGCGAGCAGACCGAGCAGCACGAGCGCAGCGGTCGGCTCGCCCGACAGGACGAGACCGCTCGCGGCGAGGGTGAAGGACGCGCCGATGCCTTGGGCAAAGCGCTTCGGCGGACCGGGAGACCGGCGTGCGTGGGCACCGAGGCGTGGCGCGACCACCCGCGTGGCGAGCTGCGCGAGAGGGCTGAAGCGCGGTCCGCTCGCGACGCGGGCGACGAAGCCGTACGCGAGGGGGAGGGCGAGCCACGGCTGGTGCGCCGCGACGGCGACGACGGCTGTCAGCGCGACGCCGCC
>JAJYGM010000248.1 GCA_021785095.1 Actinomycetes bacterium | reverse complement strand
CGCGGCGGCCCGAGCCCGAGCCCAAGCCCGAGCGCTCGCGCGGGCGGCAGCGACCAAGAGAGCGCGCCAACAGGCTGAGCAGGCTGCCGAGCAGGCTGCGGCGCGCCAGGCCGAGCAGGCGGCCCAGCGCCAGGCGGTACAGGCGGCCGCCGTCGCCCAGGCGGTGGCGACGGCGGCACCGAGCACCGGTGTGGCCACCGAGGCCTCGACCGCGGCCGTCGCCGCGACGGTCGCCACCCAGGTCGGCCGGCCGATCGGGGCGGTGACCGGCCCGCTCGTCGAGGCCGGGACCTCGAGCGCCGGAAACGCCGCGGTGCAGGCAGCCGAGAGCTACCTCGGGGTCCCCTACGTCTGGGGCGGCGCAAGCCGCAGCGGCCTCGACTGCTCGGGATTGACGATGGTCGCCTGGGCGACCGCCGGCGTAGCGCTCCTGCATAGCGCCTGGTACCAATACAACGAGGTCAAGCCCGTCTCGCTCCAGGCGCTCCAGCCGGGCGACCTGCTCTTCTACTACTTCCCGAACGACGGCGCCGACCCGGTGACCCACGTCGCGATGTATGTCGGCGCTGGTCCGTACGGCTCCCAAACGATCATCCAGGCGCCCCAGCCAGGCCAGACGGTCTCCTACGCGCCGATGTACTACATCGGCCTCGTCGGAGCCGGCCGGCCGTGAGCCCGAGGCCGGTCAGTCGGCCTCGAGAGGAAGCGGCTCGAGCCATTGCCCGAGGTAGTGACGGCGCCGCTCCTCCCATTCCTCGACGGTGATGGCGTAGCGGACATGGTCCTCCCATCGCCCGTCGATCTCGAGGTAGCGCAGCGCGATGCCTTCGCCCCGCAGCCCGAGCTTGCGGGCGACGGCGCGGCTCGGAGCGTTGCGCGGCACGATCGCCACCTGGAGCCGATGGAGCCCGAGCACCTCGAACGCGTAGCGGAACAACACCACGCAGGCCTCGGGGACATAGCCGTGGCCCGCCAGCTGCTCGTCGATCCAATAGCCCACGTAGCCGTTCTGGAACGCGCCGCGCTGCACCGAGGACAGGTTGACCTCACCGGCAAGGCGCCCCGCCACGAACAGGCCGTAGCCGTAGCCCGTCCCGAGCTGGCGGTCGCGCTCGCGCATCGCGCAGCGGGCGACGAAGGTCGCCCGGTCCTCGCTGGCGTAGGGCGCGCCGGCGGGACGCGGCTCCCAGCGCAAGAGCCAGTCCCGGCAGCGCAAACGGACCTCGCGCCATGCCGCGTAGTCATCCGCGCGAAGCGGCCGCAAGAGCACGCGCCGTCCGCGCAGCTCACCGGCCAGATCGCGATCCTCGAGGCGGAACGCGTCCCTTACCACGTCGCCCATGGTTGCAGATTGCCGCGGCCCCCGATTGCGTACACTCCATGCGGGCCGCGCACCGCCTGGAGCGCCGCCTCACGGGCTCTTGAGGTGCGATGACGGACACGAAGCAAGCGGCGGTGATTCAGCCGGCCGCCGCACTCTCGCCGGCACCCTGTGTCGTCCTCGTCGGCGACGATCCCGCCGCCTGCTCGGCGCTCGCCCGCCAGCTCGCCGAGCTCGGGCCGAGCGACCTTGTGCTCGGCGCGTCGAGGACCTCCGGCGGAGCCGGCCGGCTGTCGGCGCTCACTGAAGAGCTTGCCACCCTCGCTGGCTCCGCGGCCCGCGCGCGCTCGAGCGCACCCTCGTGGCGCTCCCCGGCCGTCGCAGCGCTGCGCGATCGCGCGCTGACGTCCTTCTCGGCCTCCTTTCCGGTGCCCGAGCGCACCGCCATCTGGTACGACGGCCGCCACGCCGAGCTCCTCGGATTCTGGCGCGAGGTCCTCCTTGGGGCGCGGCCGCTGGTCGCGGTGCTGCTCGCGCGGCCCCTGAGCGCCCTGGCGAGCGAGGCCGTGTCGGACGTCGAGGCCGTGTCGGCGATCGCACGCCACGAGCGCTGGCTGCGCCGCGCGCTCTCGAGCATCCAGGCGATGGCGGTCTTCGTCGCCGACCCGGAGGCCGGGGCGACCGAGGAGCTCGTGTCCTTCCTCGTCGACCATGGCGTCGTGCTGCGCCGCCCGGCGGCACCGTGGCCCGCGACCCGCAACGCCGACCCGGGATCGCGCGCCGGGCTGCTGCTCGCTGAGCAGGTCGCCCTCGATGCCGAGCTCGCGCGATGCGCGGGGCGCCATGAGGTCTTCGCCGCCGAGACCGGCTCACTCAGCCCGTGGGCGGCAGCCCTCGCCGCAGCGACCGACGACCTTGAGGGCGCGCTGGACGCCGTTGAGTGGTCCGCGACGCAGATCGAACGCTTGCTCGAAGCGCCGGCACTCCTGCCGAAGGCGCCCGAAGAGCCCCAAGAGCGCCGGGTCGAGGGCGAGGATCGCAGCACCCCAGAAGACGGGGGGCCCTATCCCCTCAATGCCGCCGAGGACCTCGCCGCCTACCACCGATGGCTCCGCACCCACGGGCGGCCGACGAGCGTCGGCAAGGACACCGATCCGCCGCTGCGCCAAGCGCGCACCGCCCCGGGCGACGCCAAGACCCCGCTCGTCTCGGTGATCGTCCCCGTCCACCGGCCCCCGCTGTGGGCACTCGAGCGCTGCGTCGGCTCGGTGCTCGCCCAGGACTTCGCCGCCTGGCAGCTCGTGTGCTGCGACGACGGCTCAGGATCCGACGAGATCACCGCGTACCTGCGCGACCTCGCCGCGCGCGACCCGCGCATCTCGGTGACGCTGCGCAGCGAGAGCGGCGGGATCTCGGCCGCTCGCAACGCCGCGCTCGAGCTCGCCACGGGCGAGTTCGTCACCTTCTTGGACCACGACGACGAGCTCGCCCCCCACGCCCTCGGCGCGGTCGCGGCGGCGATCGGGCGGGAGCTAGAAACCGACGTCGTCTATAGCGACGAGGACAAGATCAATCAGCTCGGGGAGCGCTTCGACCCCTTCTTCAAGCCAGAGTGGTCGCCCGATCTGCTGATGAGCTATGCGTATCTCGCCCACTTGACGGTGATCCGCCGCTCGCTCGTCGAGCAGGTGGGCGGCTTCCGCAGCGCCTTTGACGGGAGCGAGGACTGGGATCTCGCGCTGCGGGCGACCGAGCGGGCGCGCCGAGTCGTGCACGTCACGGACATCCTCTACCACTGGCGCTCGCTGGCCGGCTCCACGGCCTCTGGGGCTGAGGCCAAGCCTTGGGCCTTCGCGGCGGGCGAGCGGGTGTTGCGCGAGACCCTCGTACGGCGCGGCGAGGCCGGCGAGGTGACCCAAGAGGC
>JAJYGM010000466.1 GCA_021785095.1 Actinomycetes bacterium | reverse complement strand
CGCGAAGTACGTCGAGCGCCTCGTCGCCGCGGGCTCGCCGACACCCTACGATCTCGGCGGGACCTGACCGGAGGCTGCCGTGGAGCGCGCGACTATCGAGGAGGCCGTGGCGGCCTTCGGGCGCGGAGAGATGCTCCTTGTCGTCGACGACGAGGAGCGCGAGAACGAAGGAGACCTCGTCCTCGCGGCGGACCACGCGACGCCGGCGAGGATCGGCTTCTTCGTCAAGCACACCTCGGGCCTCGTCTGCGCGGCGCTGACGAACGAACGCGCCGATGAGCTCGAACTTCCCCTGATGGTCGCCCGCAACACCGAGTCCCAGCGGACTGCCTTCACCGTCACTGTGGACGTGATCGCGGGAACGACGACGGGGATCTCGGCGACCGACCGAGCGGCGACCATCCGCGCTCTCGTCGACCCCCGGACGCGCCCGGCAGACCTGGCACGGCCGGGCCACCTCCACGTGCTACGCGCCCGCGAGGGCGGGGTCCTGAAGCGCGCCGGCCACACCGAGGCGACGGTCGACCTCGCCCGTCTCGCCGGGTGCGCGCCGGCCGGCGTGCTCTGCGAGCTCGTTACCGCCGACGGGCTCGCGATGGCGGGGCGCGACGAGATCGAGCAGTTCTCTGCCGAGCACGGCATCCTCCTCGTGACCATCGCAGACCTCATCCGTCACCGCCGACGCACGGAGGTCCTCGTCAAGCGCGTCTCGAGCGCGCGCCTGCCGACGGCCTACGGGGAGTTCACCTGCCACGCGTACGAGAGCCTCGTCGACCACGAGGTGCACCTCGCGCTCGTCAAAGGTGAGATCACTGCCAACGACCCGGTGCTCGTGCGCGTCCACAGCGAGTGCCTCACCGGCGACGTGTTCGCGTCGGCACGTTGCGACTGTGGCCCCCAGCTCGACATGGCGCTCGCCAAGGTTGCCGCCGCGGGCACGGGGGTCGTCGTCTACCTGCGCGGCCACGAGGGGCGGGGCATCGGGATCGCCCACAAGCTCGCCGCGTACGAGCTTCAAGACGGCGGCCTCGACACCGTCGACGCCAACCTCGAGCTCGGCCTGCCGGTCGACAGCAGGGAGTACGGAATAGGCGCGCAGATCCTCGTCGATCTCGGCGTCACGTCGATGCGCCTGCTCACGAACAACCCCGCGAAGCGCGGCGGGCTGGAGGGGTTCGGGCTCGAGATCGTCGAGCGCGTACCTATCGAGACGACGCCCACCAAGGAGAACGGTGCCTACCTACGAACAAAGCGCGAGCGGCTCGGCCACCTCCTCGGAGGACCCCGCGGCCCCGGCGAAGGTTGAGTCGCTAGTCGGCAGCCACGACGGGAGTGGTCTGCATATCGCAGTGGTGTGGAGCCGTTTCAACGAGAGCGTCACGCGCCGCCTGCTGGACGGGACGGTCGCGGCCCTCGTCGCTCGAGGTGTGGAGCGAGAGGCCGTCGCCGTCGTCTCCGTGCCCGGTGCATTCGAGCTGCCCCTCGTCGCGCGGCACCTCGCTGCGAGCCGGCGATTCGACGCAGTCGTCGCCCTCGGTGCGGTGATCCGCGGCGAGACCGGTCACTACGACGTCGTGGCGAACGAGTGCGCTCGCGGGATCAGCCGCGCCGCGCTCGACACCGGCGTTCCCGTGGTCTTCGGCGTGCTCACCACCGACACTGCCGCTCAGGCACTCGACCGGGCGGGGGGGCGGCTCGGCAACAAGGGAGACGACGCCGCGACAGCGGCGATCGAGATGGCGAACCTTATGCGCGTCGTCGGCTGAGGCGCGTGTGGCGACTCGTAGCGGTGTGCCGAGCAGTGTGGCGCAAAGGAACAGGTAGCAGGCGAAGGGAGCAGGGTGAGCGCCGCCAGCCCCGGAGGCGGTCGATCGCCATGGCATGAAGGCGGCGTTCGGGCGTACAAGAGCGCGTGCCGGTGCAGAACGCGATGCCGGCAGGGAAGCTGTCGCCCGCGAGGGAGCACAGTTTGCGAGGAGGTTTGATGTCGTCGCTCGACACCCGGGCGGCCGCCTTCATCTCGACGCTGACAATGAGCCCGTCGTCGGGGAGATGGCCGAGCTCGGTCGGCGCCGTCGGATCCCGCCGGCCGAGCTGCTCCGGGTCGATCGGAGAACACGAGCGGCGACTCCCGAATAGAGGACGTGCAGCTTCGGAGCCGCCGCGGAGCCAGCACCGAGAGTGCTGCCCCACGCAGGCAGGCGGTGCATGAAGACGACGGACTCGAGAAGGCGTATGTACGGTGTGGCGCGCTCGGCGCGATGCGGCCGGTGAGCTGCGGCTAGGTGGCGACAGGCAGGTCGAGGCCGCACACCACGTCCCTCGACGTGGACCGGGACCGCCAACTCGTGGGAGGACCTCGTGAGACAGGTACTGACAGGCCCTCCTAGGCCGGCAAACGCACCCGTAGGGTGGGCGCATGGACAGCCGCAGCGAGATCAAGGAGTTCCTGGCTTCTCGCCGGGCTCGGGTCACGCCGCAGCAGGCCTCCATCGCGGTCTACGGCCGGAACCGCCGCGTGAAGGGCCTCCGCCGGGAGGAAGTCGCGCTCCTGGCCGGGGTGAGCGTGGACTACTACGTCCGCTTGGAGCGTGGCCACCTGCGCGGGGTGTCCGAGCAGGTCCTCGACGCCCTGGCTCGGGCGCTGCAGCTCGACGAGGCCGAGCAGGCCCACCTGTTCGACTTGGCCCGGGCGGCGAACGCAAGCCCCGCTGTCCGCCGGCGCACCGGCGGACAGCGGGTGCGACCGAGCGTGCAACGCATACTCGACGTGGTGGGAGCCCCGGCGTGGGTGCGCAACGCCCGCCACGACCTCATGGCCGCCAACCGGCTGGGCTACGCGCTGTACTCGGAGCTGCTGACCGATCCGATCAGCCCGCCGAATACCGCCCGCTACGTGTTCTTGAACCCCCGGTCGAAGCACTTCTTCGTCGACTGGGAGCGCGCGGCGGACGACATCGTGGCCATGCTGCGCTCGGAGGCAGGCCGCAACCCCTACGACAAGGCGCTCTCCGACCTGATCGGCGAGCTGTCGACCCGAAGCGAGACGTTCCGGACCCGCTGGGCGGCCCACGACGTACGTTTCCATCGCACGGGGAGAAAGAAGCTGCGTCATCGCGTGGTCGGCGATCTGGACCTGTCGTTCGAGGCGATGGAGCTGCCCGGCGAGGACCTGACGATGCTCGTCTACACCGCCGAGCCGGGCTCGCCCTCCCAGCAGGCGCTCGACCTGCTGGCCAGCTGGGCCG
>JAJYGM010000146.1 GCA_021785095.1 Actinomycetes bacterium | reverse complement strand
TGCCCGCTTGGCGAGGAAGACGTCGGCACGCCGGTCCAACAAGATGAGCACCGGCACGTGGTCAAGGCGGCCACCGGATTCCTCAAGCTTGATGTCGAGGCAGATCGCGAAGCCGCCCATGTTCTGAACCTGGCTGTCGGCGATCACGAGGTGGAAGTCGTCGTCTTGCAGGGCAGCGCGCACGTTCGCGCCGTCGCGCAGCTCCACGACCTCGTTGTCACCGTCGTCGACCACCGCCGCCAGGTCATCGAGCACCGTGCGGGCATCGCTCACGAGCAAGATCTTCGCCACAGCGCCACGCTAATGGGCGCGACGGTGCGCGTTCGACTTCGCCGCCAGCAAATAGCGGGCGAGCGCCCCCAGCTCGGCGAGGTCATGGACGTCGCTGCCGAGTTCGGGCACCTTGACCACCGCGGTGACATGATCGATCCCGAGCTGGTCGATCAGGCGCTCCTCCGCACCGGCGAGCGCAGCGAGCTCGGCGAGATTTGCCTGCAAGGCGGAGAAGGCCTCGGCCGAAGGGGACGGGTCGAGGCTGCCAGAACCGGTGTCGGCGAAGAGCGCCAGCGCCTCTGGTGCGGCGGTTTCGAGGTCAGCGAAGCTCGACAGCACCCGGTTGACAACGAGCAGGTCGATCTCGTGTTTGGCGTCCGCGAGACGGGCCGCGAGGAAATCCGCCTCGACGACGGATTCACGCCGAGGCGCTGCCACCAGAACGAATCCGGTCGTCGCCGCGCCGAGGAGCTCCTCGACGCGCGCTGCGCGCTCGCGAAATCCGGCCTCCATGCCCTCGAAGGCCTGGAAAAAGGCGATCGTATCGTCCACGATCTCGCTCCCGGCGACCCTTGCGAGGGTGCGCAAGAGCAGCTGGGCGGCCATCCCCATGGCGCGCAGGTACGTGCGTCCAGGTGTGATGAGGAGGCGGAAGAGCCGGTTGTCAAGGAACCCCGTGAGGCGCCGGGGAGCGTCGAGGAAGTCCAGCGCGTTCCGGGTCGGAGGCGTGTCGACGACGATCAGGTCGAACTCGTTCTGCTCGTACAGCTCGTAGAGCTTCTCGGTCGCCATGTACTCCTGGGTGCCCGAAAGCGCCCCAACGAGGTTCCGGTACAGGCGGTTGGACAAGATGCGCTCCGCCTGGTGCTCGTCGCTCGCGTAGCGACGCACCAGGTCGTCGAAGGTGCCCTTCGCGTCGAGCATCGCGGCCCACAGCTCACCGTCGAAGTCGCCCGCGATCTGCTTGGCGGCATTCCCGATCGCCTGGAGGCCGAGCGCATCAGCGAGCCGGCGCGCCGGGTCGACGGTCACGACACAGGCCCGCCGCCCGCGCAGCGCGCCGGCGAGCGCGAGCGTGGCCGCCGTCGTCGTCTTGCCGACCCCGCCCGAGCCGCAACAAACGAGAATCGAGCGCGCCTCGAGCAACGCCTCGACGGGCGCCTCGACAGGGCTCATCGCGCCGGGCCCGTTGCCGCGCTCGAGGGGGTAGGCAGGCCGGTGACCTGCTCAGCAAGCACCTCGGCGAGCCGGCCGAGCTCGTTCGGGCCGATCTCTGCGCTGAAGAGGAAGGGCAGGCGGAGCTGGGGCAGCGGCAGGCTGGAGGACAAACGCTCGAGCTGTTCGGCCTGGGCGCCAAGACGCGCCCGACGGAACGCGGCGGCTGCACCGAGGCGTCGCAGCTCGGCCCCTTGCACGCGCGCCCCAGCCGCAGCAGCCGCGGCCGCCGGGTCGGCATCGAGCCCTTCACGGCTCGGGTAACAGCCGTTGACCACCACCGGACCGAGCGCCACGCCAGTCGAGTCCTCAAGAAAGAATGCCGTCTCGATCAGCTCGTTCACCGGGGTTTCCTCGGGCAGGGTGACCGGGATCGCCTGGCAGCGGCTCGGATCCGAGAGCAGTTCAACGACCTGCTCGGCCTGCTGGCGAAGCGGCCCGCCACGCGCCGCGTCCACGAGCCCACCCGGACTGGTGAGGAACGTGAGGGCGTGGCCGGTGGCCGGGGCATCGATGAGAATCACGTCGGCGGTCTGGGCCCGCTCGATCTGCTTCACCTTGCCGAGCACCAGCACCTCTTCGATGCCCGGGATTGCCGTCGCCACGATGTCGAGCGCACCGGAGGCCACGAGGCGCCGCGAGACGCGGCGCAGGCCGTGCTCGTCGAGGTACTCGAGCAAGGCCGCGTCGGAAGTGATCACCCGGGCGCGGACGTGGCCCGGCACGCGCAGCCGGCTGGTGGGGTCGGGTCCGGCGAGCTCGACCTCCTCGTAGCCAAAGGGCTCATCCCGCCCGAAAAGCGCCGGGAGGTCGCCGGAGTCATCGAGGGCGACGACCAGGACGTTCAGCCCGCGACTCGCCGCCATTAATGCCAGGGAAGCGGTCGCGGTCGTCTTGCCGACCCCTCCTTTTCCCACGACGACCAGGACGTGGCTCTGGCGGCAGAACGCAGCGACGTCCATCGACGAGCGACACTACCCCCCGCCTCGCGCAGCGTCCCCAGACCTCGGCGCCTACCGGGGGACCCGGCAAGATGTTCCCCCTTGTCGCCGGCCCGCACCCCCGGGTAGCGTCGAGGTCAGGGGACCTTCCCTGGACGCTTCACTGGGCACGCCTCGCCCGAGCTGAAGGGGACGGAAGGAGGGGTCGTGGTCGCGAGGCGATCCGACGACGAGTGGCAGATCAAGGCAGCATGCCGCGGCCCACAGGCCGAGGCGTTCTTCCCGCCCGCGCAGCTCGAGCGGCGCGACGAGCGACTCCAGCGCGAGCGCGCCGCCAAGGCGATCTGCCAGACCTGTCGCGTGCGCAAGCCCTGCTTGGCCGAATCATTGCGCATCCGCGAGCCGCATGGCATCTGGGGCGGCCTCAACGAGGTCGAGCGCAAGCAACTGCTCGAGCGCAAGTACGGCTGAGGCCGAGCGCGCCGGGTCCGAGCACCTCGAGCAGTAGCATTTCCTTGCCAGCACGAGGAGGTCATCCGTGAGCATCGCAACGACGTCTGTCAACATCGGCCGCCGGCCCGCACCGGTGAGTCTGACCGACACCGCCGCCGCCAAAGTCGCCGAGCTCCTCGCCGAGGAAGAGGCCGCTGAGGATCTCGCACTGCGCGTCGCGGTGCGCCCCGGCGGCTGCTCTGGGTACAGCTACGACATGTTCTTTGACTCCGAAGTTGCCGACGATGACATCATGCGCACCTTCGGCGGCGTCAAGGTGGTCGTCGACGCTGAGAGCGCCGAGCTGCTGAAGGGTTCCACGCTCGA
>JAJYGM010000490.1 GCA_021785095.1 Actinomycetes bacterium | reverse complement strand
CAGCCCGCCGGCGCGCCACGTTGAGCCACCGCGGCTCCCATGGTCGATCGGGAGCGTCCACGGCCACTGCGCCAGCGGTGCCTGACGGTGGCGTGCGCGCCGGTACTGAACGGCTCGTGGCGGTCATCGGGCGGTGGCGGTCGAGACGGGGTGGGGCTCTGCGCCCGGTTCGTGGACGCCCGCGTAGCCATGGGCTTCGAGCTCGGCGGCGAGGTCGGCTCCGCCGGAGCGGACGATCCGCCCGCCGGCGAGCACGTGCACCTGGTCGGGGACCAGGTGGTCGAGCAGGCGGCGGTGATGGGTGATGACCACCGCCGAGCGGTGCGGGGCCCGCAGGGAGCGGACACCGGCCGCGACGACCCGTAGGGCGTCGATGTCGAGTCCCGAGTCGGTCTCGTCCAGCACCGCCAGCCGGGGCTCCAAGACGAGCATCTGGAGGATCTCGTTGCGCTTGCGCTCCCCGCCGGAGAACCCGTCGTTGACCGCCCGATCAAGCAGAGAACGGTCCATGTCCACCAGCCGACGCTTGGCGTCGACGAGAGCCAGGAACTCGACCGGTCCCAGCTCCTCGTGGTGCCGGGCGCGACGCAGCGCGTTGAGCGCGGTGCGCAAGAAGTACATGGTGGGCACCCCGGGGATCTCGACGGGGTGCTGGAAGCCGAGGAACACCCCAGCCGCAGCCCGCTCCTCAGGGGTCATGGCGAGCAGATCGGCCCCGTCGTAGAGGACCCGGCCGGCCGTCACCTGGTAAGGGTCGCGGCCCGCCAGGACGTGCGCCAACGTGCTCTTGCCCGACCCGTTGGGGCCCATCACGGCGTGGATCTCGCCGTCTCCGATCTCGAGGCTGAGCCCGTGGAGGATCTCGGTGCCGCCGATCGAGGCGTGCAGGTCGTCGACCACGAGCATCAGCCGACCGCTCCTTCCAGGCTCACCGACAAAAGGCGCTGGGCCTCGACGGCGAACTCCATCGGCAGCTCACGGAACACCTCGCGGCAAAAGCCGTTCACGATCATCGAGGTGGCCTCCTCCTCGGAAATGCCGCGCTGGCGGGCGTAGAACAGCTGGTCGTCGGAGACCTTGGAAGTCGTCGCCTCGTGCTCAACCTGGGCGGTCGGATGCTTCACCTCCACGTAGGGGAAGGTGTGCGCCCCACAATCGCCTCCGATCAGCAGCGAGTCGCAACGGGTGTGGTTGCGGGCACCCTCGGCCGAGCGCAGCATCTTCACCAGGCCCCGGTAGGTGTTCTGGCCGTGCCCGGTCGAGATCGCCTTGGAGACGATGGTGCTGCGGGTGTCCTTCCCGATGTGGATCATCTTGGTGCCGGTGTCGGCCTGCTGGTGGCCGGCGGATACGGCGACGGAGTAGAACTCCCCCACCGATCCGTCGCCTTGGAGGACGACGCCGGGGTACTTCCAGGTGATGGCTGACCCGGTCTCCACCTGGGTCCACGAGATCTTCGATCGCGCCCCGGCGGCCCGGCCACGCTTGGTGACGAAGTTGTAGACCCCGCCCCTGCCCTCGGCGTCGCCCGGGTACCAATTCTGCACCGTCGAGTACTTGATCGTGGCGTCGTCCATCGCCACCAGCTCGACGACCGCGGCGTGCAACTGGTGCTCGTCGCGCATCGGGGCGGTGCAACCCTCCAGGTAGCTCACCGACGCTCCCTCCTCGGCGACGATGAGGGTCCGCTCGAACTGCCCGGTCCCCGCCGCGTTGATCCGGAAGTAGGTGGACAGCTCCATCGGGCAGGCCACGCCCTTGGGCACATAGCAGAACGATCCGTCGGTGAACACCGCCGAGTTCAGCGCGGCGAAGAAGTTGTCCCGGAAAGGTACGACCGAGCCCAGGTAGGCCCGCACCAGGTCGGGATGGTCGCGCACCGCCTGGGAGAAGGAGCAGAAGATCACTCCCGCCTCCGCCAGGCGGGCCTGGAAGGTGGTCGCCACCGACACCGAGTCCACGACCGCGTCGACCGCCACGCCCGACAGGCGCTCCTGCTCGGCGAGGGAGATCCCGAGCTTGTCGAACATCGCCCGCACCTCGGGGTCCACCTCGTCCAGGCTCGAAGGTGCGGCCTTCTTCTTGGGGGCGGCGTAGTAGATGATGTCGTCGTAGGCGATGGGCGGGTAGGTGACGTTCTGCCAGCTCGGCTCGGTGAGCGTGCGCCAGTGGCGGTAGGCGCCGAGCCGCCAGTCACAAAGCCAGTCCGGCTCGCCCTTCTTCGCCGAGATCAACGCGATGACCTCCTCGGAGAGGCCCCGCGGCGCGAAGTCGGTGTCGAGATCGGTCGAAAACCCGTAGGCGTACTCCCGGCCGGCCAGCTCGGCCACCTCCGCTCGGGCGGTGCTCATGCCGGGCTCCCGGCGCTGCGCCCGATGCGCACCCGCCAGATGTCGGGGCCGGCCTCGAGGTAGTCCCAGCTGTAGGCGCCGGCGTGCTGTGCCTCGAACTGGTAGCGCAACGGCTTGGGGTCGTGGTCGTTCACCAAGACGAAGCCGGCACCCTCCGCCAGGGCGTCGAAGGTCGTGAAGATCACGTCGTGGCGCTGGCCATGAGGGAAACGGCGCACGTCGAGCTCGGGCTCGGCGCCTGCTGGGGCGACAGCCCCTTCCCCGCCGGCCGCTGCGCCGGTCGGCCGGCCGATCCGTACCCGCCACACCGTCGGGCCCGCTTCGAGCACGTCCCAGGTGAAGCGCCCTTGGTGCTCGGCCTCGAACTGGTAGCGCAAAGGCTTGGGGTCGTGGTCGTTCACCAGCACGAAGGCCGTCCCCTGCCCGAGGGCACCGTAGGCGGCGAAGATCTTCTCGTGACGCTGAGCAGGCGCGAGGGCACGCACGTCGAGCACCGCGTCAGTGCCGGCGTCCGCCGCTGGCGACAGGCTCGCCGACAGCGGTCCGGTCGAAAGCGTCACCGGCTCGGCGGTGACCGCGCGCACCAAACGGTGCAGCGCGGCGGTGACCCGCACGGCGAGCTCGGGTCGTGCGACGCGTACCGTCGCCCAGGCCTCGGCCGCCAGCCTGCAGGCAGCGTCGCCCCGCCCGGCATCGGCGAGCTGGCCGGCGGCGCCGAGCAGCAGACGGACCAGGGTCGCCTCGGCATCGGGGGCCGCCAGGTCCTCGGCCACCGAGGTCTCGTCCTGGGCGGCCTCGGTCAGCCGGTGCATCTGGACGAGCAGCCCGGCCAGATCCACGTCCTCGTCAGCCGCCAGGGGAGGAAGGATCAGCTCGTTCTCCTTGCCAACGTGCGCGG
>JAJYGM010000604.1 GCA_021785095.1 Actinomycetes bacterium | reverse complement strand
ACGCCTGGACGAACATCTCGCGGTCCATGACCGAGGCATGGCCGTCGGCGTCGAGCAAGGCGGCGACACCGGCCTCGTCGGGAAAGCCCATCACCTCGAGCTCGCGTCCCGAGGCGCACCTCGCCATGGCCTCCAGCAGGTCACCGGTGGCGATGAACGTGCTCGCCGCCGCAGCCGCCTCGGGGGAGAGGGCGCACCCTGCTCGCTCCAGCGCGCCGGCGAGCGCCCCGGCGCCGAGCTGGTCCTCGAGCGCGGGGCGCAGCGAGCCGTCCGGCCACCGCTCCCCCGCCCCGATCAGCCACACGGGGTGCTCGGAGCTTCCATAGCCGCGCTCGACAAGCCAGTCGGCGGTGGCCGCGACGTTCCGCAGGCACCCCGCGACGACCGCCCGTTCGCCCGACCGCGCGCCGGGCCCCGCGCCCGCGACCGCGGCCGCGATCGCGGAGCCGTTCGGAGACGGCAAGACGAGCCGGCGCGTGCGTGGCGCGGCGAGGAGGGCGCTCGGCGAGAGCGTCCAAGGATGTATGGAGGACCGCTCGCGCCTGGGCACCGCGAGTGCAGCGTCGAGCTGCCCGGCGCGCTCAGACGCTCCGGGATGTCCGAGCGGGTACGGCGCGACCGCGATCCCCCGACCGGTCGCCACGCTGACCGCCGTGGTGAAGGAAAGGACGTCGACCACCACGATCGCGCTTTCGCCGTCCGGCAACGACAGCGCAGCGGTCGGCCCCCAGTCGAAGCGGACGCCTGCACCCGCCTGCCCGAGGGCCTCGACGAGCGCGTCCTCGACCACCGTTGAAGTATGGCGCGGTGCCAGGCCCGGGCGATCAGCCGACGGTCGCGATGATCTGGCCCTGGCGAACCGGCACCTGCTCGCCGACTTCGAGACGGACGACGCCGCCGGCCGGGGAGTCGACCTCGAACGACACCTTGTCCATCTGCACCTCGGCCAGCAGCTGGCCGGCAGAGACGGTCTCGCCGTCGGCGACGAACCAGGTGGCGACGACCCCTTCCTTGTCGGGCTCGGCCGCGGAGAGCTGGGGGAAGGCGACGTCGATCACAGGAGGGGCCGATGTCCTTGGAGCTCGGACAGCGTCGATCCGTCCTCAGCCCACGACGTGCCGGATGGCCGAGCGGATCCGCTCGGGGGTCGGCAGGACGGCCTGCTCGAGCGCCCGGGCGTAGGGGATGGGAACGTCGGGGACGGCCACCCGCACGGGCGGGACCCTGAGCAGGGAAGGGTCCCGCTCGGCGACCGTCGCCATCACCTCGGCGGACATGCCGAAGGACTGGTAGTCCTCGTCCACGACGACCAACCTTCCCGTCCGGCCCACGGACTCCACGATGGCCTCGCGGTCGAGCGGCACCAGGCTGCGCAGGTCGAGGACCTCGACGTCGATGCCGTCGGACGCCAGCTCGTCGGCGACGTCGAGGGCGTAGTGGACTGACAGCGAGACCGTCACGACGGTGACGTCGTTGCCCGGCCTGGCCACCGCTGCCTTCCCGATGGGGGTCTCGTAGGGCTCGGGGGGCACGTCGCCCAGCGCCCGGCGGGTCTTCGACATCCAGGCAAGCCCCATGGCGCCCTTATGGAAGAGGTAGATCACCGGGTTGTCGTCGCGGATGGCCGAGATCATCAGGCCCTTGGCGTCGGCCGGAGTCGAGGGGATCACCACCTTCATGCCCGGGAGATGGGCGAAGGTGCCCCACAGGCACTGGGAGTGCTGGGCGCCGTCGGAGTACCCGCCACCCACGGCACTCGTGAGGACCACCGGGACCTTCACGTTCCCGCCCGACTCGAAGTGGATCTTCGCCATGTGGTTGTAGATCTGGTCCATGCACACGCCGAAGAAGTCGGCGAACATCAGCTCCACGATCGGGCGCATCCCTTCTACGGCGGCGCCGGTCGCGAGCCCCATGAAGGCGGTCTCCGAGATCGGCGTGTCCCGTACCCGCTCGGGGCCGAAGCGCTCGAGCAGTCCGGTGGTCGAGCTGAAGATCCCTCCATAGGCGCCCACGTCCTCGCCCATGTAAAAGACGGAGGGGTCCCGCTCCATCTCCGCGGCGATGCCCTCGACCATGGCCTTGGCCATCGTGAGCCGCCGCGGAGGCGGCGGCGCGGCCTTCGACGCGGGCTCTTCCACAACGGTCATCGTTCTTCCTCCCTCATGCGAAGACGTAGGCGCACGCCGTCGACGGATCCGGCTCGGGGCTCGCCAGGGCGAAGTCGACTGCCCGGTCCACCTCGGCGGCGGCATCCGCCGCAATGCGCTCCACGGCCGCCTCGTCGAGCACCCCGGCGTCGAGCAGGCGGCGGCGGTAGCGCGGGATCGGGTCATGTGCCTCGAGAGTCTCGAGATCGTGCCTGTAGGTCTGAGGGTCACCCTCGAAGTGGCCCCACAGCCGTAGCGTGTGCACCTCGATCAGCGAGGGACCGTCCCCGGCCCGCGCACGATCGACGGCGCGGCGGGCAGCGTCGTAGACGGCCTCCACATCGTTGTCCTCGATCCGATCGCCCGGCATGGCGTTGGCGGCGGCGCGCAGCGCATTGTCCTCCACCGAGGTCGACGCGCGGCGGTGGACCGAGATGCCCCAGTCGTTGTCCTCGACGACGAAGACGACAGGGAGCCGCCAGAGAGCGGCGAGGTTGAGCGACTCGTGGAATGCGCCCTGGTTGGCCGCTCCCTCGCCGGTCACCGCCACGGCGACCCCGTCGGTGCCCCGCTGGCGGAAGGCGAACGCCTGGCCGAGTGCCGGGGGGAGCCCCTCGGCGATGATCCCCGAGCAGGAGAAGTGGACGGCCGGGTCGAAAAGGTGCATGTGGCCGCCGCGCCCATGGCCGAGACCGCCGTCGCGGCCGAAGATCTCGGCGGTCATCTTGGCCAGGTCGACCCCGTGGGCGATGGCGAGATGATGCGGCCTGTGCGTGGCCGTCAGCGCGTCGGAGGGACGCAGGTGCCGGCACACCCCTGCCGCGACCGGCTCCTGGCCAGCTGCCAGGTGCATCTCGCCTGGGATCTTGCCGGCGCCTATGTCGAAGCCCGGCGTCTTGTCGGCGTGGTACTCCTGGCGGATCCGCTCCTCGTACGTGCGGATCAGGACCATCATGCGGTAGAGGTCCACGCGAACCGACGCGCCCAGGGGGCCGACGGCCTCTGGGGAGCCGGCCTCCGAGTAGTCCGACTGGGAGATTGCAGCCATGCGCACGCCTCCTCTGCCGGCCGCCCTGCTGCCCAGTCGGACGTCAGAGCGGGT
>JAJYGM010000197.1 GCA_021785095.1 Actinomycetes bacterium | reverse complement strand
CCCCCCCCGACCCGAGGGCTCCCCCCGACCCGAGGGCTCCCCCCGACCCGAGCGGCACCGCCTGCTCGGCGGGCCCGGAGCCAACCCCGCCGGCCCCGTGCAGCTCCTCGGCATTCCACTGAGCGATCGTGCGCACCAGCGCCTGCTCGACGCTGCTGCCGTCGCGGCGCAGCGCCTCTTGGAGCTCGCGGCCCTCGGGGTTCGAGCTCGCGACGACCACGATGAGCCCCTTGCCCGTCGTACGCGCCGCGCGCACCATGGGAAAGAGCGCCTCGACGCCGAGGTAGGGCGTCGCCGTGACGGCGTCGGCGGCCAAGGGCCCAGAGAACCATGCGTCGGCGTACGCCTCGGTCGTGCTGCCCACGTCGCCGCGCTTTGCATCCGCGATGACGAGCATCCCCGCCGATCGACCGAGCGCGGTGGCCGTCTCGAAGGCGGACAGTCCCGCCGCTCCGTGGCGCTCGAAGAAAGCGACCTGCGGCTTGATCACCGCGGCGACCCCCGCCAGCGCCTCGACGCAGATCTCTGAGAAGGCGCGTAGGCCCGCCGCGTCGTCGGGCAGCCCGAAGAACCCGAGCAGCGCCGGAGAGGGGTCGATGCCGACGCACAGCGGGCCACGCGCCGTCACGGCGGACCGGACGCGCTCGCCGAAGCCCGGCCCGGCCACCGGCCCGGCCACCGGCTCAGCCGCGGGCACCCGCGCGCACCTCCTCGACGGTCGTGCCATGCCGCGCGCACCAGCGCGCGAGCTCCTCTTGCACGCGCCACGACGCCCGCGGATCGGCGAACGTCGCCGTGCCGACCTGGACAGCGTCGGCGCCCGCCCGCAGGAGCGCCGCGGCGTCGGCGCCCGAGGAGACCCCGCCGACACCGACGATCGGCGCGTCGGGGAAGGCCCGCCGGCAGTCGTGGACGGCGCGCAGCGCGACGGGATGGAGCGCCGGCCCCGACAGGCCGCCGGCGAAGGGCGCCTCGCGTCCCTCCGTGTCGATCCACATCGCCGGCAGCGTGTTCACCAAGGTGAGCGCCGAGGCGCCGGCCCTGAGCACCGCGCCGGCGATCTCGCAGATGTCGGGCGCCGCGGGGCTGAGCTTCGCCCACAGCGGCACCCCGGCGTCCCCGAGCGTGGACGAGACCGCATCGAGCGCCTCCGCCGCAGCCCTTGCGGAGTCCCCGAGCACGTGCCCCGAGAGGTTGGGGCAGCTGATGTTCACCTCGACGGCGGCCACGCCGAGCGCGCCCCGGAGCGCTCGGGCCGCGGCGGCGAGCTCATCGGGGCTCCGGCCCCAGATGCTCGCGACCACCGTCGCAGAGTGCTCGACGAGCGCGGGCAGGTCACGCTCGCGCCATACGGCGACCCCGGGGCCCTGCAGCCCGACGCGGTTGAGCATCGAGCCGCCCGCCGCGCGGTGCACTCGCAGACCGGCGTTGCCGGGCCATGCGAACGCCGCGAGCGACTTCACGACCACCGCGCCGAGCTCGGCGAGCCGCCCGTAGGCGGCGAGCTCGGCGCCGTGGCCGGAGGTCCCCGACGCCGTCATCACCGCGGAGACCAGCTCCAGCCCGCCGACGCGGGTCGCGAGCGCGCTGCGGTCAGTGAGCGTCCGCGGCACCGTGGAGCTCCTGGAGGCTGCGCACGACGAGGGGGTGCCGCGCTCGGTCGGCGATGCCTGCGACGGCGGCGCGCGCCGCCGAGAGCGTCGTGATGCACGGCACGTGGTACGCGACCGCGGCCGCACGGATGTGGGTGCCGTCGTCACGCGAGCCGCGGCCCCGCGGCGTGTTGACGACCATCTGGACCGCGCCCCGCGCGATCAGGTGGACGGCGTCCACGGCGACCCCCTCCTCCCCGACCTTGGCGACCAACGTGGCGACGTCCACCCCGTGGTCGCGCAGGTACCCGGCGGTGCCGAGCGTCGCGGCGATGGAGAACCCGAGGTCGACGAGCGCCCGGGCGACATCGAGCCCGCCGGGCTTGTCACGGTCGGCGAGCGAGAGGAAGATGGTCCCCGCTCGAGGAAGGTGCGTGCCTGCAGCGGCCTGGCTCTTGGCGAAAGCGAGGCCGAAGGTGGCGTCGACGCCCATGACCTCCCCGGTCGAGCGCATCTCGGGCCCGAGGAGGGTGTCGACCCCCGGGAAGCGGTCGAAGGGGAGGACCGCCTCCTTCACGCTCACGTGCCCGAGGCTCGCGACCGCACCCTTGGCCTCCAAGAGCCCTTCGGCGCGCAGCGCCCCGAGCGTCTGGCCGACCATCACCCGAGCGGCGAGGGCGGCCACAGGGACGCCGGTCGCCTTGGCCACGAACGGGACCGTCCGGCTCGCCCGAGGGTTGGCCTCGAGCACGTAGACGACGTCGTCTTTCACCGCGTACTGCACGTTCAGCAGGCCTTCGACGCCCAGCGCGTCGGCGAGCGCGCGGGTGTGGCGGTCGACCGTGACGAGCACGTCGGCCGAGAGCGACTGGGGCGGCAGGGCGCACGCGGAGTCCCCCGAGTGGACCCCGGCCTGCTCGACGTGCTCCATGACCCCGCAGATCAGGACCTCTCCGGTGCGGTCGCGGATCGCGTCCACGTCGATCTCCACCGCGTCCTCCAAGAACCGGTCGACGAGCACGGGGCGCTCCGCCGTGACGCCCCCCTCGCGCTCGAGGCGCAGGCCCGACATCACCCGCCGGAGCTCGGCGTCGTCGAACACGATCTCCATCGAGCGGCCCCCGAGCACGTAGCTCGGGCGCACGAGCACCGGGTACCCGACCCGGCGGGCCACGACGAGCGCTTCGTCCACGGTGCTCGCCGTCTCGCCCGCTGGCTGGGGGATCCCGAGCTCCTCGCACAGCGTGTTCCAGTGCTTGCGGTCCTCGGAGCGGTCGATCGACTCGGGGCTGGTACCGAGGACGAGCTCGGGGGGCAGGCTGTGGGCGAGCTTGAGCGGGGTCTGCCCGCCGAGCGACACCACCACGCCCACCACGCGGCCCCCTGCGCGCGACTCGGCGTCGACCACGTTGGCGACGTCCTCGGCGGTCAGCGGCTCGAGGTAGAGGCGGTCGGACGTGTCGTAGTCGGTCGACACCGTCTCGGGGTTGCAGTTGACCATCACGGTCTCGTAGCCCGCTGACCGCAGCGCCATCGACGCGTGCACGCAGCAGTAGTCGAACTCGATCCCCTGGCCGATGCGGTTCGGCCCCGACCCCAAGATGATGACTCGGTCGCGGCTTGACGGCCGGACCTCGTCTTCGTCCTCGTACGTCGCGAAGTG
>JAJYGM010000756.1 GCA_021785095.1 Actinomycetes bacterium | reverse complement strand
CGGCCAGAACTTCGCCGAGGCCTTCGACATCAAGTACGCGGACGCGACCGGCGCATTGCGCTACGTGTGGCAGACGTCCTGGGGCGTGTCCACCCGGCTCGTGGGGGCGCTCATCATGGCGCTCGGCGACGACTTCGGGCTCCGCCTCCCTCCGGCGCTGGCTCCTTTCGAGGTCGTCGTGCTGTGCGTCCGCGAGGACGACGCGGTCCTCGAGGCAGCGTCGGCGCTCTCCGACGACCTGCGCCGTGCAGGGCGTCGCGTCCAACTCGACGCCCGGACGGACACCGGCTTCGGCCGGCGCACGGTCGACTGGGAGCTCAAGGGGGTGCCGGTGCGCGTGGAGGTCGGCCCGCGCGAACTTGCCGAGGGCAAGGTCACCGTCGCGGTGCGCCACCGCCGCACGAAGGAGGCCGTGGCGCTGGGCGGTGTCGTCGACGTGGTCGATCGGATCTGCCGTAGCGCTGGCAGGGAGCTGCACGACGAGGCGCTGGCCTTCCGCGAGGCGCGCACCGCCACAGTCGGATCGTTGAGAGAGGCGGCGGAGGCGGGGACCGTGGGGTTCGCCCGGGTTCCCTGGCGCGACGTCGGCGAGGCGGGGGAGGAGCAGCTCGCAGCTCAGGGGCTGACGGTGCGCTGCCTTCAGCGAGCTGACGGCGGCCTTGCGGCAGCGGGCGATCCCGACGACGCGCTCGTCGCGGTCTTGGGGCGCACCTACTGAGCGTGCGTTGCGATCGACGGGCGGGCGGCGGGAGCGGGCAGAGGTGTCGAGCGCAGGGCGGTGAGCGCAGGGCGGGCGGTTGGTATACTCGCTCCGCTGTCCGGTCTCATTGCAGGACCTGTTGAAAGCGTGGGCCGCCGCCCACGCTTTCGTGCTGATGGGGACCGGTAGCGGCGGCCGGGCACTGCAGCTCGCGCCAGGGAGGTGCCAGGGCAAGACAGGGTCGAGTGACGAAGGGAGGTGCCGGCCGATGGCTGAAAGGGACGCGGAGACGCTGTACGGCGAGCTGACGCCGGTCGTCGACGCGCTCGGCCTCGAGCTGCTCGACGTCGAGCTGAACGGCGTCACCGTCCGCGTGACCGTGGATCGCGACGGCGGCGTGGATCTCGAGGCCCTTGCCGCAGCGAACGGCGCGGTGTCGGACGTGCTCGACCGGATCGATCCCTTGCCCGGCAGCTACACGCTCGAGGTGTCGAGCCCAGGTCTCGAGCGCCGGCTGCGCCGCCCAGCGCACTTCGTGCACGCGCTCGGCGAGTCGGTCTCCGTGCGGCTCCTGCCCGGGTCCGGCGAGGTACGCAGACTGCGCGGTCGCCTCGCCGAGGCGGACGAGCACGGCGTGCGGGTCGAGGGCCCTGAGGTGCCCGGTGGTTCGGCGCGCGTCGAGTACGACACGATCGAGCGGGCTCGCACTGTGTTCGAGTGGGGCGCCAAGCCGGCGCCGTCGCCGAGCCGGGCCAGGGCGCCGAAGGGCAGAGAGAGGGCGACGACGTCATGAGCAAGACCAATTTCGAATTCCTCGACGCGCTCGGCCAGATCGCGCGTGACAAGGGCATCTCCGTCGAGACCCTGCTCGACGCACTTGCCAACGCGCTCGTTGCTGCCTACAAGCGGCGACCGGACGCCGCCGAGGAAGCCGTGGTCACCATCGACCCGGAGTCGGGAGAGATCCGCGTCTACGGGCAGGAGCTCGACGAGGACGGCAACGTCGTGAACGAGTGGGACGACACGCCGGATGACTTCGGGAGGATCGCCGCGCAGACGGCCAAGCAGGTCATCCTCCAGAGGATCCGCGAGGTCGAGCGGGACATGAAGTACGAGGAGTACGCGGGCCGCGAGGGCGACATCGTGACCGGCATCGTCCAGCAGACCGACAACCGCTACACCCTTCTCGACCTCGGCAAGGTGGAGGCGCTGCTGCCACAGGCCGAGCAGGTGCCCTTCGAGCGCTACGACCACGGCACGCGGCTCAAGGCCTACATCGTCGAGGTGCGCAAGACGACCAAGGGACCCCAGATCGTGGTGAGCCGAACGCACCCCGGGCTCGTCAAGCGGCTCTTCGAGCTGGAGGTTCCCGAGATCTCGTCGGGAGTCGTCGAGATCAAGGCGGCGGCACGTGAGCCGGGACATCGCACGAAGATCGCCGTGTGGTCCAACGACTCCAATGTCGACCCGGTCGGCGCGTGCGTGGGAGCACGCGGCTCGCGGGTGCGCATGGTGACGAACGAGCTGCGCGGCGAGCGTGTCGACGTCGTGCCCTTCTCCGACGACCCGATCGAGTTCATCCAGAACTCCCTCGCGCCCGCGCGCGTCCGAGAGGTGCGGCTCGACGAGGAGACGGGGACCGCTACGGTGATCGTGAGCGATTACCAGCTCTCACTGGCAATCGGCAAGGAAGGGCAGAACGCCCGTCTGGCGGCGCGGCTCACGGGCTGGCGAATCGACATCAAGAGCGAGAGCCAGCTCGAAGAAGAAGAGTCCGGGTACGCCGGACAGGAGTGGGCCGAGGGCGAGTGGATCGAGAACGAGAGCGGCGAGATGGTCTGGAAGCCCGCCGAGGGCGGGGAGGCGATCTCGGCGGCCGAGTGGACCCACGCCGCGGATGCTGCGGGAGACGGCCAGGCGCCGCCGCCGCCGGCGCCCGGCGCTGCGGCAGCCCACGAAGAGGCGGGCGCATAGCACCCGAGCGGACGTGTGTCGGGTGCCGTCGGCGCGCGCCGCAGACCGAGCTCGTCCGTTTGGCTCGCCTGCCCGACGGCTCGCTCGCGGTGGGGCGTACCCTGTCGGGGCGCGGCGCGTGGCTCTGCGAGGGATCACGAGCCTGCCTCGAGCGTGCCGCCCGCCGCGGAGCGCTGGAGCGGGCGCTGCGCTCCCTGCTCGCTGCCGGGGCAGTCGATGCGCTTGTCCGGCAGATCGGCGGCCCTGACGATGTGGGAGGATAGAAGGACACTCTGACGACCCGAAGGGACGTCTGAGACCGCGAAGGACACCGAGGAACCTTGCCGAAGAAGATTCGCGTTTACGAGCTTGCCCGCGAGCTGGGCCTGACGAACAAAGAGGCGCTCGACCTCGCCCTGTCTCTGGGGATCGGGGTGAAGAGCCACTCGTCCTCCATCGAGGAGGCTCAGGCGGACCGCGTCCGGCGCAGGGCCGACGCCGAGGGGTTGCGCCGCCCTGTGCAGCCCGAGGAGGTGCCCGAATCGGCGAAGAAGCCGCCGCCCCGGAGCCAGTATCCCGAACGCGCGCCTGGTCCCGAGGGAGGGGCG
>JAJYGM010000533.1 GCA_021785095.1 Actinomycetes bacterium | reverse complement strand
GCACGAGCGGCTCCCCGCCGGTGATGCGCACCGAGGTGATGCCGAGACCGCGGACGACCTCCGCGAAGCGCACCAGCTCGTCGGCGCGGAGCAGCTCGTCACCGGGGAGGAACGTCATCCCCTCCTCGGGCATGCAGTAGACGCAGCGCAAATTGCACCGGTCCGTCACCGAGATCCGCACGTCGGTGTGGATCCTGCCGAAGGAGTCGACGAGCGGGCCGGTCGTCGGCATCTCGCCACCCATCGCAGCCCGCGCCCGGCTCGCCCTTTCGCCACGGAGGCGCACCGGGACGCCGACGCTCACGGCGCGCCGCCGCTCGCCGGGCTCGCCCGGCCGGCACCGAGCACGTCGAGCGCGTCCGGACGGGGCGGATCGAGCGGCGTCGCCGTACCCGGGTCGAGGAGCATCGCATGCACCGTGCCTCCGGTCGCGACACCCGTGCCGTCGGGAAGAAGCGCCAGCGCGTTCGCGAGCGCCATCGCGTGGAGCTGGTGCGAGCCCTGACCACCCGCGGACCTCACGTGGACGAGGCCGTCGGGTGCGTACCGTGCGACGACGCGGACGAGGTGGAGCTTGCCGTCGGAGCGACGGGTGAGCGGCTCGTCCGCGACCGCGAGCACCTGTGGTCGGCCGAGGACCTCGTAGCCTGCCATCTTGCGAAGTGCCGGCCGCGCGTAGAGCTCGAACGAGACCATCGCGGAGACGGGGTTCCCCGGGAGGCCGAACACCGGTACCGCACCAGGGCCGATCTCGCCGAACGCGAAGGGCTTGGCCGGGCGCACGGCGACCTGCATCCAGCGCATCAACCCGCCCGAGAGCTCCGCGAGCACGGCCTTGACGACGTCTCGGTCGCCGACGCTCACCCCGCCCGAGGTCAGCAGCGCGTCGCAGCGTGCCGCACCGTCGAGAAGCGCCGCCCTGAGGGCGTGCTCGTCGTCCCGGACGAGGCCGAGGTCGAGGGCATCGAAGCCCGACTGCTCGACGGTCGCCAGGAGTGCGAGACGGTTCGAGTCCCGGATGGTGCCCCTAGGGAGCGGGCCCGGGCCGGCGTAGAGCTCGTCACCTGTCGAGAGCACGCCGACGCGCGGGCGCGGGACCGCGAGCACCGTCGTCTCCCCGACGCCCGCGAGCACCCCGAGCGACGCCGGCGTGAGGACCGTCCCCGACGGGAACACCTCCTGGCCGGCAACGACGTCCTCCCCGGCGTGCCGGACCGACTCGCCCGGGCCGGCACTGCGCTCGATCGTGACGAGCGCACCGCTCGCGGAGGTCGTCGTCCACTCGACCATGCACACGGCGTCTGCGCCCGGCGGCAACGGCGCGCCCGTCATGATCCGCACCGCCTCGCCGGCCCCGACTGTCCTGTCGAGGTGGGACCCGGCCATGATCGAGCCGACGACAGCGAGTGTCACCGGGACCGACGCCGTGTCAGCGGCGCGGAGCGCGTAGCCGTCCACCGCGGAGTTCGTGAAGGGGGGCACGGCCTCGCGTGCCACCACCGGTCCCGCGGTGACGCAGCCGAGCGCGTCGCGAAGCGCGAGAGGACGCGGCGCGAGGGCGCGCCTTGCCGAGAGCACCCAGGACCTAGCCTCGGCGAGCGGGAGGAGCGGAGCGTCGGGCGCTGGCGGCGTGCGCTCAGCGGGGGGCGTCGGACACCTCGGTGATCTCTCGGGAGCACGACGCCCAGTCCGATCCGCCGGACCATGTCTCGCGCTTCCAGATGGGCACCGTCGCCTTGAGGGTGTCGATGCAGTGACGCGCCGCCTCGAAAGCCTCGGCACGGTGGGGGGACGAGGCCACGACGACGACGGAGACCTCCCCTAGGTCGAGGTGGCCCGTGCGGTGGAGCAGGGCCACACGCCCGAGCACGGGCCAACGCCTCCGCGCGTCGGCGAGGACGTCGGCGAGCCGCGCCGAGGCGTGCTCCTCGTAGCACTCGTAGTGGAGGTGCTCGACCCCGTCCCGGCCCTCGGAGTGGTCGCGGACAGTGCCGCAGAACGTCACGACCGCTCCGCAACGCGGGAGGACGGCCCACGAGAGGGCGTCGGCGACCGGCAGGGGATCGTCGGTCACGAGCACCCAGTCGCCACCTGCCGGGCTCGTCGCAACTGCGGGCACGGCACCGAGCGTAGCGTCGGACCGAGCGTGCCCACCCAGCTCACGGCGGGCCTCGGACCGGCCGCGCTCAACCGGGACGCCAGTCGACCGCGAGGCGCTCGAGGTCGTCCGGTGTGTCGACGTCCGCGAGCTGGCCGACGTCGAGGCCGCGTGGCCAGCTCGTCTCGTCGAGGAGCTGCGCCCGGCTCCGGTCCGGCAGGTGCCGTAGGGACCGCTCGCCCCGGCCGGCACGTGCGGACGCCTCCCCGAGGTCCGCGGCGGACCACCGCGCGCACAGCGGCTGGTGGCGTCCACCGACGACCGGGAGCACCGAGTCGTCTCCGGGGCGATCCGCGAGCGCGGCGAGGAGGGCCACGGAGAGAAGCGGCAGGTCGCACGCGACGACGAGCGCCGGACCCGCGTGACCCCGTTCGCGCAGGGCCGCGGCGCCGGCGGCGACCGCCGCGAGCGGTCCGTCTCCGGGTGGGTCCTCGCGCGTCGCGTCGAGAGTCGTCCATCCCGGCCCGACCTCGAGGACCGGGAGCGCGACGAGCTCGAGGAGCCGGGCGATACGCCCGGCGAGCTGCTCGCCGTCGACGAGGAGAGCCGCCTTGTCGTGGCCCATGCGCCGGCTCGAGCCGCCGGTGAGAAGGATGCCTGCGAGACCGGCGCGCCGCTCGGCCGGGTGGGCGGGCCGCCTCTGGTCGGTGCCCGTCACGGACCTGCGGCGGGAACGCCACAGGTCGTGGCGTCGTAGCCGGGGATCAGTGCGAGCTGGCCGCGGAGCCACGGCGAGCCCAGCACCGTCGTGAGCGCCCGGACCTCGGGCGCGTCGGCGTGGACGGGCGGCACCGCGAGGTCGAACCGCTCGGTGCTGAGCGGCACGAAGGCGAGGCCGTAGGCGAGCGCGGCGGGCTCGCTCGCCACCCCTGCGTCGGCGAGGCCGGAGGCGATCGCCGCGGCGACCTGAAGGTGCCCGTGGACCTCGCTCGAGCTGCCGGCGAGCTCGTGGACCGCGACGCCGTCCCGCGCCGCGGCCCGGTCGAGGACCGCGCGTGCCTCGCTGCCCGGCTCCCGGTTCGCGAGGCGCAACCCGAGCGCTGCGATGTCGCCGACGCACGTGACGCGGCCGTCGAGGTCGGGCCGCAGCACGAGCCCCTGGCGCCAGC
>JAJYGM010000714.1 GCA_021785095.1 Actinomycetes bacterium | reverse complement strand
GCGGCCCTGCCGACGCGACGACCTGTAGGTCGACCGGAGCGGCCTCCCACGCAGCAACACACCGTCGTCCGCCTGCGTCCCTTCCGAGCTCCTGTTCCCGGCGAGCACCGCCCAGCCGGAGCGACCTAGTCGAGACGGCACAAACGGGCCCGAGCGGCGCGACGCCCGGTGCACCACCCACTTCCGGCACGGGAGCGTCGCGCCCGTCGCCGGTTCGGGAGGCCTGCGCAGGCGCCGGCGCCCCCGGCGCTGCCACCTGGAGCACGAGGTCGACCTCGTGGCTCACTCCCTCGTCGAACGCCGTCCAGAGCTGGCCGTCGACCTCCAACGACTCCACCGCCCGGCGCGTCTGGTCCTCCTCCTCGATCCACAGCGAGCGCGCGGTGAGGGTGAGGAAGCGGACCCGCACCGCGACCCGCGTCCCCACGGCGGCGCGAAACAGGCCGTCGACGCGGGCGTCGGCGCGCTCCGCTCCGCTCGCCGCGGCATACTCCGGCGGTGCCAGCACCCCGAACTGCCAGCGAAGGTGGTTCTTCCGCGCCGACGCACGATAGGGATAGAGCACGTAGCCCTCGTAGCAGATTGCGTCCGCGACGCTGCGCGCCGCGTCGAGCGCGACGCCGAGCGGGTCGGCCCTCGACGCCGGATCGGGCTCCTCGGTTGGGGACCCCGAGCCCGCACCGGCGGCACCGAGCAACGACTCGAGCGCGCCCTCCCACGTGGGGATTGCCTGGCGGGCCTTGAACGCGCCGAGCGCCCCGAGCGTCTCGCGCGAGAGCCGCAGCCATCCCTCACCGGGGAAGAAGTGGTCCATTGCGCTCCGCCACGTCGAGACGGGGAGCACGAAGCGCGCCTCCGCATCCCACGAGATCGGTTCCACGGAGAGCCTGCCCTCGACCTCCCGGAACACCGTGCCGGAGAAGAGCAGGACGACCGGGACCGTCCCGTGCTCGAGCCCGGCGAGGAGCTTCGCGTGCGCCACCTCGAGGTCGTAACTGCACGGCAGGGAGAGGGTCGTCTCCGTGCTCCCCTCGAAGCCCCCGAGCGCGGTCGTGACCTGGGCCCAGCGCAGCGGCTTGAGGCTACGCGACCACTGCGTCGGCGGGCCGAACAGCTCGAGCACGTGTGCCCGCTCGGCCGCGGTGAAGTCGTGGCCCCGCGGGTCGATCTCGACGGCAGTGCGCAACACCACGGCGTGCACGGGGCGCGAGTCGGGCGTGGTCACCCGGAGGCGCAACGCGAGCGCCGGTGCCGCCGCGTATGGCTCGGGCTCGACGCCGAGCACGGAGAACGAGAGCTCAGCCACCGCTCAGCTCCACGAGCGGGCGCGCCCGTGCCCCGAGGTCGGCGAACACCTCGTCGAGCAGGCCCGCAGCCTCCTCGCTACCGGCGACTCCCTGCCACGCGCTGCGGAGGCGACCGACGAGCTCGTAGCAGGCGTCGACCGGGACCACGAACGCCTCGATCCCGACAGAGGTGACTCGCGCGAGCACCGCCTCCACCCCCGGAGCGACGCTTCCGAGCTGCGCCGAAGCATCGACCGCCTCCTCCCAGGCCCCGAGTGGCAGCTCCGACTCGACCGCCCCGGCCGGACCGGGGTAGAACGCCGCCACCCGCCCACCCTCGGCTCCGGAAAGGAAGAACGCCACGTCGACCGGGATCCCCAGGCGCGCCCAGAGGGCGGGTGGGATCGTCCCGGTCGGCAGCCGGAGGTAGCGGTCCGACACGAGGCGGTACCGCCCTCGTGCCGCTCCCTCCTGGCTGAACAGCAGCGCGCAGGCGCGGCAGGTGCAACGCAGCACCGAGTGCTCGAGATCGGCGACGTGGCGATGCCCGGCTTCGAGGGCCGCGCCGCAGAGCTCACAGCCTGCCGACTCGGCAGGGCGCGGGCGCGTGAGTCCCCCCGCGTCCTCGCGCCTCGGGCCGCGACGCAGGGTCACCGGCGTCCCGACCTCGACGACGTGAACGTCGACGTCATCGAGATCGGGCACCGCCCCGCGCACGGCGGCGCGCACGGCGTGGGCGAGCGCCCCTCGACTGCCGGCTCCGGGGCCCACCGGGTGGATCTCGACGATCGCGGTTCGACGAGCCTCGTCCACGGCCTCGATCGTCGCCGGTGCGACGCCCAGCCGACGTCCGATCTCGTCGAGTGCCGTCGAGACGCGGGACGCGAGCGGGACGGGGTGGAGGTCGTGGACGAGCAGCGCGCTCGCGACGACCTCGTCCTGCGCGAGCTCCTCGAGCACTCCGGCGCAACCGTCGCGGCCCTGCTCGGCGAGGCGCCGGACGATCCGCCCGAGCACCTCCCCGTAGAAGCTCGTCACGGCGGCGAGGAGCTCGTCAGCCGCCGTTGCCACCTCCGGCCCACCCAGGTCGGTGAGCGCCTCGAGCGCCCGTTCGACCTGCGCACCCGGGTCTTCGTGCACCGTGGCCGCTTCTCCTCACGCCTCGTCGAGCGTGTGCGCGACGGTCGGGGAGTGGACCTTGCGCAGCTCCTTCCCGCCCCCGAGGTACATGTGGACCCCGCAGGGAAGGCACGGATCGAAGCTGCGTACCGACCGCATGATGTCGATGCCCTTGAAGTGCTCGCGGTCGTTCTCCTCGAAGATGGGGGTGTTCTGCACCGCGTCCTCGTAGGGACCCGGGGTGCCGTAGACGTCTCGCGGGTTCGCGTTCCAAGGCGTCGGCGGGTAGGGGTGGTAGTTGGCGATCTTCCCGTCCCGGATCACCATGTGGTGCGAGAGCACACCGCGCACCGCCTCGGTGAAGCCACAGCCGATCCCCTCGTCGGGAACCTCGAACGGCTCCCAGGTCTTCGTCCTGCCGGCACGGACCTCGGCGAGCGCCTGCTCCATGAAGTGCAAGGCGCAGGCGGCGGCGTAGGCCTGGAAGTAGGTGCGCGCCCGGTCTCGCTCGATCGTGTTCGACCACTGGGGGATCTTCCACTCGAGCTGGACCTCGGGCTTCAGCGCGGTCTTCGGGAGGTTGATCACGACGCTGTGCCCGGTCGCCTTCACGTAGCCGATGTCGACGAGCCCCGACAGCGCGGTCGACCACAGCCGGGCGAGAGGGCCCCCACCGGTGTCGAGCGCGAGGTGGTCCGTCCCGTCGAACCAGCGGGGCGACATCACCCAGCTGTAGTTCCCGTCGAAGTCGCGCTTCTGCGGCTGGGGGTTCGTGTGCTGGTTCCAGGGGTGCCGCCGGTCGACCGGGTTCCCGAGCGGGTCGCGCGTCACGAACATCTCCTGGGCCTCCCAGTCGTCGTAG
>JAJYGM010000252.1 GCA_021785095.1 Actinomycetes bacterium | reverse complement strand
GCGGCTCCCGACGACCAGCATGTCCGCGCCGCGCGCCCGATCCACGAGGACCTGCGCGACGTGACCCTCCACCACCTCGGTCGTCACCTCGACCGGTGGACGCTCGCCTCCCGGTGGACGCTCGCCGAGAACGCTCGACACCGTCGTGTCCAGGGCGACCCGGAAGTGCGCCAGCGGATCCTCCGTCCGGAGCTTGGGCAGCCACATGTCCCGGTACGGGTTGTCCCACACGTAGACGACCTCGACGACGTCTCCTCGCCGCTCGGCCTCGTCCGCGGCCCAGCGGAGTGCCTCCTTCGCGGAGGCCGACCCGTCCAACCCGACCACGATGCGGCCCACGGGACGATCTTGGGCGCCAGGGAGGGCCGGCGCCATGGAACAAGGTCACCATCCGCGCCAGCGCCGCTGCTCGTCACCGGGTGAGAGCTTGTAGCCGATCGTCCGCAACAACGCCTTGCGCGCCGACACGTCGGCCGCCGTCTCGACGCCGGCCGGGGGCATGCCGTCGATCACGCCGAGGACCGCCCTGCCGAACTCGGTCTGCGCCACGACCACCTCGAGCGGGTTCGACGTGGCGCAGAAGACCGTGCAGACCTCCGGCACGGCCTTGATCGCGTTCAGCACGTTGATCGGGAAGCCTCCACGCAGGTAGACGACGAACACGTGTCCCGCTGCGATCGCCTCCGCGTTCCTCGTCGCGAGCTCCACGAGCTCGGCGTCGTTGCCCGACCGGCGGATGAGGCACGGGCCCGACGCCTCGGAGAACGCGAGGCCGAACTGCAGGTGCGGCCCCGCGCCCGCCATCGCCTCGTGGAGGTCCTCCACCGTCTTGATGAAGTGGGACTGACCGATGACGACGCTCACGTCCTCGGCCAGCTCGATCGGTACCGCGCTCAGCTCCAGCATCGCTCCTCCTCACACCGATGTGCCCTCTCATGTGCCCTCTCACCCGCGTGCCCTCGCGCCGCCTCGACTGCCCGTGCCGCACAGGGTCGTTCGACCCTTGGACGCTCGTGGCCCGTGTGACCAGCATGGGCCCATGAGCAGGGTGAGACCACGTCACCGGTCCGGGGCGCACACGCGAAGGGGCGCGCGAGGACGCACCAGGGCGCACGTCGACCGGGCTACCCACGACCAGGCGCCCGTGTGCGAGCGGTGCGGGGGCGCCGACGACGTCCACGCCGGCCTGTGCAGGCGATGCCGTGCCGCCCTCGAGAGCGAGATCCGGCAATCGGAGCAGCGCCAGACCCCCCACCAGGCTGTGCAGAGAACGCCGGTCAACCCGCCATGGCGGAGGCGCGGCGCCTGAGCGCCGGAGCCCGGGGCGTGGCCCCGCGAGGCGACCGGCCGGGTCGCGGCCGGCCGATCCTCGGCACCAGCGGAGCGAGCACCCGGGCTCGCGCGCAGCCGGTCAGGACCCCTGCGCCGTAGGCCAGCTCACCGAGGACGTCGTCGACGAGCAGGCGCCGAGCGCCGCCGTCCGGACCGGCGCCGCCGTCCGGACCGGCGCCGCCGTCCGGACCGGCACGTCTGGCCAAGAGCGCCGAGCCGACCGCCAGCGAGAGGACCCGGAACGTCCGGCGAGCGGGGCGACGACGCGACCCGAGCGCAGCGACGACCAACAAGGGCGCGCCGAAGGTGGTGCACCACCGGCCGAGCCCGAGCCAGCAGTGGAGCACCTGTCCGACCGACAGCCGGAGCGCGAAGCGCCTTCCGACGCCCAACGGCCGCAACTGCCAGGCGAGGCGCGCCGACGTGACCGTCCATGCGAGCACCGCGAGGCCGGGAGAGCCGAGAAGGACGCTCCCGACGGTGCACGCCGGCCCGACGCCGACGGCGAGGTGGTCGATGGCGCCTCGATGCGCCCGCTCGAGCGGACCCGCGGAGGTCCCGTACCAGAAGCGTCGCCGCAGCCGCGCCAGGGCGGCGGTGGGGTCTTGGTGGCGGACCTCGACACCCGGCTCGTACCTGATGCGCCAGCCGGCTTCGACCAGGCGCCAGACGAGGTCCACGTCCTCTCCGTAGCGGAACCCCTCGTCGTAGCCGTCGCCCAGCGCATCCCGGCGGAACACCACCGCCGCCGCGGGGACGAACGGCACCGAGCTGCCGGGGCGGACCGGCGCCGGGCGCGCTCCCAGGTCCAGGGGGGAGGCGCCGTGCCCCGCTGCTTCGGCCACGATCCGCGGCGCGACGCCCACGACCAACGGGTCGACGAAGTGCCCCGCCAGGCTGTCGATCCACCCGCGACGGGGGAGGCAGTCGCTGTCGCAGAAGGCGACCAGCTCCGAGGTGACCGTCCGGAGCCCGGTGTTGCGGGCCGCGGCCGGGCCGCCCGGGACTGCCCGTCGGACGACGTCCGCGCCGTGGAGGTAGCAGATCGCTGCCACCGCGTCCGGGTCGGACGACCCGTCGTCGACGACGACGACCCGATGGCGGCTCCCGAGCGACGCCAGGCAGTCGGCCAGCTCCAGCGGACGGTCGCGGACAGGGACGACGACCGTCACGTCGACCGGCGCGCCCCTCGGGCCGGGGCGGGGGATGGCCATGCCGTCGTCGGTGAGCCTGCGGGCCAGCCGGGCGGACGCCGCGTCGCCGACGGGACCGGCCTCGAGCGCGGCGACCAGCGCCGCGCCGCGCCGGCTGAGGCGCAGCAACCGTGGCGGCGTCCCGCCGAACAGGACGGTCGGGGTCGGCCGCTGCACGCCGGGGGCGAGGTCCACCCGCACCCCGTGCGGGAACGGCTCGTCGGGTCTGCACCCGAGCCCCGAGGGGCCGACCACCCTGCAGCCGCGCTCCCCGGGCCGACGGGGGTCAGAGCGAGAGCCCACCGTCGACGCGCACCACCGCGCCGGTGATCCCGCCCGACGATGCGTCGGCCAGGAAGACGAGCACGCGGGCGACCTCCTCGGGTCCGAGCAGGCGCCCGACGGGCTGCTGGGCGGCGAACGAGCCGGCGGCGGGAAGCCCGTAGAGCTCGGCCGACGCCTCGAGCATCGCCGTGTCGGTCGACCCAGGGCTGACCGCGTTGGCCGTGACGCCGTGCCCACCCAGCTCGACCGCCAGCGCGCGGACGAATCCGGTGACGCCGGACTTGGCCGCGCAGTAGGCGGCCAGCATCGGCAGGCCCCTCGTGGCAGCCGCGGACGCGACGGCCAGGAACCGTCCGCGCCGGGGCGCCGGCCGGCGCAACATGGCCGGTACTGCGGCGCGCGCGAGCGCCAGCACGCCGCCCAAGTCGACGTCGACCACCGCACGCTCGACCTCGATG
>JAJYGM010000470.1 GCA_021785095.1 Actinomycetes bacterium | reverse complement strand
GATCTCGACCTTCCCGGCGCGGGCGCAGTGGCTGGCGAGCGCGCAGTGGCGGCTCCGGGTGGAGCCGGCATCGTGAGGGGGGAGCACGTCGCCGAGGCGCTGGCGCTCCGCGCCGGGTGCGAAGTGCTCGACGTCGGGGGATGAGACTCCGTGTTCATGTCCCTGTCTCCGCCATCGCCAGAGGGGGTTCGCGATCTTTCCAGGGAGCCGCCACCTCGAGCTGGGAGGCGAGGCGGAGCAGCCGGTCCTCGCCCCAGGGGCCTCCCACGAACTGCACGCCGACGGGAAGGCCGCTCGGCGACTGCGAGAGCGGCAGGCTCACCGCCGGCTGTCCCGTCATGTTGAAGAGGATGGTGAAGGCGACCATCACGAACGCGGCAAGGGGAGGCGTGCCGGGCTCAGCGTGGGCCTCGGCGAGCACCTCGCCCGCGATGGGGGGCTCGATGGGGATCGTCGGCGTGACCAGCACGTCGAAGTCGCGCCCCCAGTGCTCGACGACGTGGGGCGTCGCGCGTCGCAGCGCGTTCAGTGAGCTCACGAGCGTGAGCGCGTCGACCTCCGACCCCGCTTCGCGCCACGCTTTATTGTGGGGCTCGACCCGGTCCCAGTCGATGCCTTCGAAGCCTCCGTAGGCGGAATTCACGACGTCCAGGAACGGCCCCACTGCACTGGTGTCCAAGAGGTCCTCTGCGAGCAGCTCCACCTGGTGGCCGAGCCCTTCGAGCAGACGGCCGGCGTCCTCGACCGCAGCGCGGCAAGAGGCTTCCACCTCCACCCCGAGCGAGCTCGTGGTCAGGAGCGCGATCCGGAGGGGTCCGGGGTCGGCACCGACCTCCGTCGCGAACGGGCGCTCCGGCGCGGGCGCCTGCTCCCAGGTGAGCAGGCTCGGCGCGCTGAGGCAATCCAGCACCGTGGCTGCGTCGGCGACGGTCCGGCACAGCGCACCCTCGACCGCCATGCCGAACCATGCGGGCGTCGAGCTCGGGACTCGCCAGCGGCTCGGCTTCAGGCCCACGAGGCCGCAGCACGACGAGGGGATCCGGATGGACCCGCCGCCGTCGTTGCCGTGCGCCAGCGGCACCATCCCCGAGGCAACTGCGGCCGCCGCCCCGCCGCTCGATCCACCGGGGCTCCGCGCGGTGTCCCAGGGGTTGCGGGTGATGCCGTACCTGGTGTTCTCCGTGACCGGGAGCGGGCCGAACTCCGGCGTGTTGGACCTCCCGCAGAGCACGAACCCCGCACGCCGCATCGCGGCCACCACGAGGTCGTCCTCTTCGGCGATGCCCTCCGGCGCGGCGGCGGAGCCGTACGTAGCCGGCTGCCCGCGCGCCTTGGTGAGGTCCTTCACGAGCGTGGGCACCCCTGCAAAGGGGCCGACGTCTTCGCCGGCTGCGATCCGCTTGCCGATCTCCTCGGCTTGTGCGCGCGACGATGCGTCGTCTCGCCACACGACGGCGTTCAGCACCGGGTTCAGCCGATCGATCCGATCGAGCGAGGCTTCGAGTGCCTCCAGGGGGGTCAGCTCGCGCGACCGGATCCTCTCCGCGAGGTCGACCGCGCTGGTGAAAGGATCGAGGTCCAAGCTCATGGCGCATGCCTACCACCCGTCGGTTCGCGGCGCTGACCGCTCGCCCGAGCGCTTGCTCCAGACCGGCCGCGCGCCCCCGTGCGTCGACCCGACCGTTCCTGGTCGATGAGCTCATCGGCCCCGCACACCGGCACCGCCCCGCACACCGGCACCGCCCCGCACACCGGCACCGCCCCGCGCACCGGCACCGCCCCGCACACCGGCACCGCCCCGCACACCGGCACCGCCCCGCGCACCGGCACCGCCCCGCACGACCTCCCCGAGAAGGCGTACGCCGCCGCGCTCGCGTCCGTGCCCGGAGTGGGACCGAAGACGCTTCGCAGGCTCCTCGAAGGCACTGTGCCGCACGCTGCGTGGGACGAGCTGGTGACGGGGAGCGCTCGGGTCCGTGCTGCCCTCAGGACGGAATCCGCGCACAACGACGCACGCAAGATCGACGTCGCGCGCGTCTGGGCGACCCACGTGCAAGCCGGCGTGGGCGTCTGCGTGCTCGGTGAACCTGGGTACCCCGCGGCGCTGCGCGCCGATCCCGAAGCCCCCGCCGTCTTGTTCTCGCTCGGCAGTCCGCGAGTGGTGGATACCGCACCGCGGGTCGCGATCGTGGGTACGCGCTCGGCGACCCGGTACGGCCTCGGCGTCGCGGCCCAGCTGGGCGCCGACCTCGCCGCCGCCGGCGTCGTGGTCGTCTCGGGCCTCGCGCTCGGCATCGACGGCGCCGCGCACGAAGGTGCGCTTGCCGCGTGGCGTGCGACGAGCGGTCGCGAGGAGCCGGCGGCCGACGCGGCGGAGCCTTCGCTCACGGCTGGTCCGTCGGGGCCCGAGGTGAGGGAGTCGTTCCCCACGCGCCCTGCCGCGCCGCCGGTCGCAGTCGTCGCGGGCAGCGTCGCAGCCCCCTACCCTCGCCAGCACTCGGGATTGTGGCGGCGCGTGGCAGAGGCGGGCGCGGTCCTCTCCGAGGCGCCGATCGGCGTCGCCGACGTCGCGTGGCGGTTCCCGGCGCGCAACCGGATCATCGCCGCCCTCTCCGACGTGGTGGTCGTCGTGGAGTGTCACAGCCGAGGCGGCTCGTTCCACACGGTGCAGGCCGCGACGGCGCGCAGCGTGCCGGTAGGCGCCGTGCCCGGCTCTGTGCGGAGTCCCGCGTCGGCCGGGACCAATGCCCTGCTCGCGGACGGCTGCTTCGTGGTGCGCGACCTGTCCGACGTCCTCGTCGCGCTGGGGCTGAGCCTGGCCGGGGCGGGTCCTGGCCGCTTGCCGGCTCAGCTGCCCGCGCAGGCGGCAGACGGCCTCCCATCGCCGACACGCGAGGTCGTGGGCGCGGTCGCGTGGGACCGGAGGAGTCTCGAGGAGATCCTCGAGCAGACGGGACTGCCGATGGACACGGTTTGCGGCGCGCTCGAACGGCTTCGAGCGCTCGGCGTCGTCCATGGCGAAGCCGGATGGTGGGAGCGGTGCTGACGAGAAGACGACCTGGGCGCACCACGATGCGAACCACGGAAGTCCGCACACGAGCCGGCCGTAAGCTCCACCGGTGGACCCGTCGCTGCGGCTCGCCGTCGAGCTCCCTCCCGTGCCGGCGCACCGTGCCACAGCTCCGGTGTCACTCGCTCCGTGGTGGCAGTTGGTCCTCGCCGCTGTCCGTGCAGGTGCAGGCGTGGTGTGGTTCACGGGCGTAGCAGGCGA
>JAJYGM010000706.1 GCA_021785095.1 Actinomycetes bacterium | reverse complement strand
CGATCTGAGGGGTCCTCCACGACGGTCGTCGCCGCGGCCGGCACGGGCACCTTCCTCGTCCTCTTGTGGATCGCGTTCGCCGCGCGCCGTCGCCGCGCGGGGGCCGGCGCGCACCCGGGGAGGCTCCGCGGCTCACAGTCGGCCGCGAACCCCGCGGGGTTCGCCAAGGGTCACGGAGAGCAGGCCGAGGTGCTACCGACCCGGTTCAGCGACGTGGCAGGGCTGGACGAAGCCGTCGACGACCTCACCGAGCTCGTGGACTACCTGAGGGACCCCGAGAAGTACCAGGCTGCCGGCGCCGACCTGCCCCGGGGTTTCCTCCTCGTCGGTCCGCCGGGAACCGGCAAGACCCTCCTTGCCCGCGCCGTCGCAGGGGAGGCGGGCGTACCGTTCTTCGCGATCTCGGCGTCGGAGTTCGTCGAGAGCTACGTCGGGGTCGGCGCAGCGCGCGTCCGCGCCCTCTTCGACCGGGCGCGCGAGGTGAAGTCGGCGATCGTCTTCATCGACGAGCTCGACGCGATCGGCAGGTCGAGGAGCAGCCACTCGGTGCCCGGCAACGAGGAGCGGGAGAGCACGCTGAACCAGCTCCTCGTCGAGATGGACGGGTTCGCCACGTCGGCGTCGGTCATCGTGCTCGCGGCCACGAACCGCCCGGACATCCTCGATCATGCGCTCTTGCGCCCGGGGCGCTTCGATCGCCAGATCGCCGTGCCCACCCCTGACAGACGAGGAAGGCTGCGCATCCTCGACCTCTACCTCCTCCGACGCCACGTCGCGCCAGACGTGGACGCCGAGGTGCTGAGCAGGCGCACGGCCGGGTTCAGCGGGGCCGACCTCGCCAATCTCGTCAACACCGCTGCGCTGCTCGCGGTGCGCGCGGGGAAGCACTCCATCACGAGCTCCGAGCTGGACGAGGCGCTTGCGACCGTCGCGCTCGGTCCTGCCCGCAAGTCCGCGTCAGTCGCAGCGCAGGACCGCCGGATCACGGCGTGGCACGAAGCTGGCCACGCGCTCGTCGGTCTCTGGCTCGAGCACGCAGCGGACCCGATCTCGGTCTCCATCGTCCCGCGAGGGCTGGCGGGAGGGGTGACGTGGTTCCCCGGGCACGACGACATGTTCCTCCGGCGCCGCCAGGCCACTGCGCAGCTCGCCGTCGCCATGGCCGGGCGCGCGGCCGAAGAGCTGCTCCTCGGCGATGACTTCACCCAGGGGGCGGCGCAGGACTTCAAAGCGGCGACGGAGCTGGCGCGTCGGATGGTGACCGAATACGGCATGGGGTCGACGGGGCCCGGCTTCATCCTTCCCGAGGAGACGCACATCGGCGTCCTCGCCGAGCGGGTCCACGCCTCCGTGCAGGTCCTCCTCGAAGAGGCGCTCTCGTGCGCCCGCAACCTCCTGTCGGCCGCACGCGACGTGCTCGACACGGTTGCCACCCGCCTCCTCGAGGAAGAGACGATCGACGCCGCGGTGCTGCAGGAGCTCGCCGGCCGTCCGTCGTCCGGCAGCGGCAAGACGAAGCCCGCGGCGCGAAGCGAGCTCGCCGGGACATCTGACCGCACGACCGCGGGCGCAGCCTGAGATGGGCTGACATGGATGCAGGCGCCTCGGCGGCCGGAGGGCATTCAGGGCCGCGCATGGATGCCGCTACCCTCGAGACGCACATGTCGGTGCTGTTCTTCTACGGGCAGCACGTGCTCAAGGTGCGAAAGCCCGTGAGCTACGGATTCGCCGACTTCCGCGACGTCGAGCGGCGGCGGGCAGACTGCCGGCGAGAGGTGCAGCTGAACCGCCGGCTCTCGCCGGACGTGTACGTGGGGACCGCCAGGATGATCTTTCAGGGGCGCACCGCGGAGCATGCGGTCCTCATGAGGCGGCTGCCATCGACACGCAGCCTCGCTTCGATCGTTGCGTCCGGCATCGACCCGCTGCCGGAGCTTGCGCGTGTCGCCGACGTGCTCGCCCGTTTCCACAGCCGCGCGGTGCGGTCCCCTGCGATCTCTGCGTCGACGACCCCAGCGGCGATCTGGCAGCGGTGGCAGGCCACCGAGGAAGCGCTCGGCCGCTTCGTCGGAACGCTCGTCGACGCGAGGGACTACCGGCGGCTGGTGATCCTCGCGCAGCGCTTCGTCCGGGGGTGGGGTCACCTGTTCCTGCGCCGGATCGCGTCGGGAGCGGTGTGCGACGGCCACGGAGACCTGCAGGCGGCCGACGTGTTCTGCCTGCCAGACGGCCCGAGGCTGCTCGACTGCCTCGAGTTCGACGACACGCTCCGCTACGGCGACGTCCTCGCGGACGCAGCCTTCTTGGTGCAGGACCTCGAGCGCGTGGGCGCGCCCGGTGCGGCACGCGCGTTCATCGAGGCCTACCGGCGGTCGTCTGGGACGGAGCAGCCTGAGCCGCTGCTGCACTTCTATGTCGCGTTCCGCGCCCACGTCCGCCTTCTCGTCGAGTGCCTCCGCTTCGAGCAAGACCTCGGCGAGCCGGCGGATCCCCCCACGGTCCTCGCACAGGCGCTCTCCCATCTCGAAGCGGCGATCCCCCGGCTGGTGCTCGTCGGCGGTCTCCCCGGGAGCGGGAAGTCGACCCTCGCGTCGTGGGTCGGCGAGGAGCTCGGCGCGGCGGTGCTCTCCACCGACAGAGTCCGCACGACGAAGGGCACAGGAAGTGCTGGGCCGTCGCCGTTCGGCACCGGCCGCTACACGTTCCGAAGGAGGCTCGGCGTGTATCGGCAGATGTTGGCGGAAGCAGAGGACCTCTTGCGCGACGCCAGCTCCGTCGTCCTGGACGCCACCTGGTCGAACGCGGCGTTCCGTCGACTGGCCATGGCCACGGCTCGGTCGACGGCGGCGACGGTCGTCGAGCTCGAGTGCCGCACCGGCCCCGACGAGCGGACGAGGAGGATCCTCGGGCGCGGGCGGTCGGGCGAGTCCGACGCGACACTCGCGATCGCCGAGGCGCTGGCCGCCACGTCGGACCCATGGCCCACCGCGCACGTCGTCGACACCTCGCGCTCCGTCGACGAGGCCGGCAGGGGCGTGCTCGCGGTGCTGCACGCCGGGACGCCCGCGCACGATGCACCGGGTGCGGCGCCTTGACGCCTCGCGGCCCGAGAGGCGCGACCACCTCACCGACCGCCCGGGCGTGGCAGACTCTTCGTGTGAGCCTCCGGGTCTTCCTCGTCGACGACCACGAGGTCGTCCGGGCCGGGCTTCGCTCGCTGATCGAGTCCGAAGAGGACATCGCCGTCGTCGGAGAGGCGGGAAGCGTGGAGGAGGCAGATC
>JAJYGM010000380.1 GCA_021785095.1 Actinomycetes bacterium | reverse complement strand
CGCGGGCCCGATCCGAACCGTTGCGGCCCGCTCGGTGCCTGGGTTCTCCTCCTTCGAGGACGTCTGGGGAGCCCGTGCCCCCCTCGGCTGGAACGTCACCGACGCGGAGCCAGTCGCTCGTGCCTGCGTCGCGCTCCTCTCGGACCTCTTCCCGGCGACCACCGGGGAGATCGTCCACGTCGACGGCGGCTACCACGCCACCGGCGCCTGAACCGGGAGCGTCCCGGAAGAGCGGTGCTCGGCCAGGACGCGCCCCCCTGCGTGCCGAAGGCGCGGTACCATTCCGCTGAGTGTTGCGCCTCGCGAAACCCTGCTTCGCGTCGCGCGCCTCGGACGGGCCGTGGGAAGGGGGAGGCATGGCAGTTCAGGAGGTGTTCACCGGGCAGTCGACGCGTCGACATCTCGCTCCGCTAGACCGGGCTGCGGTTGGGCGGCCACAGCTCGGAGCTGGGACTTCGTGACGAGCGGCTGAGCCGACCGCCGAGGCAGAGTCCGCAATGCCGCTCCCCCGCGAGGGCGGGCGGCAAGAGGAGGCAGCCGACGGACCACTCAGCTTCCACCGGACGAGGCGACACCCGGCGGAGGGCGGAACCCGGACACTCCCGAGAGCCCGGACCCGCCAGCGGCCCAGGAGTCCCCGGCAACCCAGACCACGCGACGAAGCCCCATCGATTCGCCATCCCGCACCAGGACAGAGAGCCAGCCACGATCGGGCCGGCCGGACGCCGGCCCAACTCAGACCGAAGGAGCAGAAGTGGACCTCGACCGTATCGCCGGAGCCTCCGGCCCACACCTCGACCGCCGCGGCTTCCTCCGCCTCGGCGTCGGCGCCGCCGGGACGCTCTCCCTCGGCGCCTTCCTCGCCGCGTGCTCGAGCAGCTCGACCCCGACTGCGACCAAGACCGGCTCCTCGAGCCCGGCGAGCCTCCTCTCGCAAGCCAAGGCGGAGGGCCAGCTCAACACGATCGCCCTGCCGGCCGACTGGGCGAACTACGGGACGATCATCTCCACGTTCCAGTCCAAGTACGGCATCAAGATCAACAACGCCGCACCGGACGACTCCTCCGCGCAGGAGCTCACCGCCCTCAAGGCACTGGCGGGCCAGAGCCGCGCCCCCGACGTCGTGGACGTCGCCCCGCAGTTCGCCGCCGAGGGCGCCTCGGCGGGGCTCTTCCAGCCCTTCGAGAACGCCTACTGGGACCTGATCCCTGCGTCCGCGAAGGACGCGAACGGCATGTGGGTGGCCGACTACTACGGGGTCGTGAGCTTCGGGGTCAACACGAGCCTCGTGAAGGACGTCCCGACGAGCTTCGCGGACCTGACGAAGCCGATCTACAAGAAGTCCGTCGCCCTCGACGGGGATCCGCGCTCTGCCGGCGCCGCCTTCGCCGGGGTCTGGGCGGCTGCGCTCGCCAACGGGGGCTCCCTCGACGACATCACGCCGGGGATCGAGTTCTTCGCGAACCTGAAGAAGATCGGGAACTTCACCGCCGTCTCGGCGACACCTGCGACCTCGCTCAACGGCGAGACGCCGATCACACTGAACTGGGACTACCTGAACTTCGACTATGCGCCGAGCTTCGTCGGCCACATCGGTTGGAGGACCGTCGTACCCACCGATGCCGTCTTCGGTGGCTACTACTGCCAGGCCATCGCCAAGCAGGCCCCGCATCCGGCGGCAGCCAAACTGTGGCAGGACTTCCTCTACTCCGACGAGGGCCAGCTCCTCTGGCTCGCAGGCGGGGCGCACCCGATCCGCTTCAACGAGCTCGTCGCCGCAGGCAAGGTTCCCGCCTCGCTCGCCGCAAAGCTCCCGCCGGCAGCCCCCTACAAGCACGTCGTGTTCCCGACCGTCGCCCAGACGAACGCAGCGGCGGCGATCGTGGCGGCACAGTGGGGCCCGAAGGTCGCCGGCGCCTGAGGCCATGACTGCGCTCACTGACGCACCCGTGGTGGTCGACGAGGCCGTGGGCACGCGACGCCCGCGGCCTCGTCGGCGCTCCCTCGCCTGGCTCGGAGCGGTGCCCTTCCTGGCCTACGCGTTCCTCTTCCTCGTGCTGCCGGGCGTCTCGGTGATCGTGAGCGCCTTCCAGAACACGAACGGCTCGTTCACCACCCAGTGGGTGCGTGACCTCTTCCAGGGTCAGTTCCTGAGCGCGAACGTCAACAGCCTCGAGTTGGCGGCACTCTCGGCGATCACCGGTGGTGTCGTCGGGTTCCTCGCGGCGTACGCCGTCGTCACGCTCGGGCGGCCACGGTGGCTGCGCTCGTTCGTGACGACCTTCTCGGCCGTGGCAGCGAACTTCGCCGGAGTCCCGCTCGCCTTTGCCTTCGTGGCCACGATCGGGAGCGAGGGCGCGATGACCAAGCTCCTCGAGAACGCGCTCGGGGTCAACATCTCGAGCTTCAACCTCGTGTCGGTGACCGGCCTGGTCGTCGTCTACACCTACTTCCAGATCCCGCTCATGGTGCTCGTCGTCGCGCCCGCACTCGACGGGCTGCGCCGGGAGTGGCGGGAGGCGGCAGCCAACCTCGGAGCCAGCGCGACGCAGTACTGGCTGCGAGTCGGGCTCCCGGTGCTCGCACCGTCGGTGATCGGGGCGATGCTCCTCCTCTTCGCGAGCGGCTTCGCGGCGTACGCCACTGCCGTCGCCCTGACCTCCGGGCTCGTCAACCTCGTGGCCACCCTCATCGGCAACTATCTCTCCGGCAACGTCATCGCCCAGCCCCAGATGGGCCAGGCCCTCGGTCTGGACATGTTGGTCGTGCTGTTCGTCGCGGTCGGGCTCTACCTGCTCCTGCAGCGCCGGGCCTCGAAGTGGGTGCGGTGAGCGCGGCCAGCGCGACAACGGCCGCCTCGGCCGAGCTCGCCACCGCCCAGCTCCGCCCTCGCCGAGCCCGGGCGCCGCTCGGCGAGGGCCGCGCCCGCATGGCGAAGGCGGTCTGGCTCGGGCTCGTCAGCCTCTACTTCGTCATCCCGCTCGCGGCTACCGCCGCGTTCAGCCTGGAGGGCGAGCACGGCAGCTACACGATCTCCGCCTACACCCAGATCCTCTCGTCGTCGGCGTTCTCATCGGCGTTCCTGCTGTCACTCCGGCTCGCGATCGAGACGATCGTGCTGGCGGTCGTGCTCGTGGTCCCGACGGCCTACTGGGTCCGGCTCCGCCTGCCGAAGCTCCGCCCGGTGATGGAGGCGCTCTCCTTCGGCCCCTTCGTGGTCTCGCCCGTGGTGCTCGCCGTCGGGGTCGAGAACGTGTTCCGCAAGGCGCCGAGCTAGATCG
>JAJYGM010000270.1 GCA_021785095.1 Actinomycetes bacterium | reverse complement strand
CTAGGACGCTGGGTGGTCGACCCCGACGCGCTCGAAAGAGCGCGCGCGGCGTTGGCCGCCCGCGTCCAGGAGGCGGGCGCGTCAGGTCTCGACCTCTCGGTCCTCTCCGACGCCGAGCGTGCCGTCGCTGCCACTCTCCCCGAGCTCGCGATCTCCCACGGCGTCGCCCGAGCGAGGCAGGCCGGCGCGGACGCCGACCTCCTCTCCCACCCCTACCTGGCCGCGCTCCGCGCCTCGCCATTCGATCCCCCTTCCCCGACGGGCGTCGCCCGCAACGACCTCCGCCGCCTCGTGGGAAACAGCCTCGTCATCGAGACGAACGGCCTGTGGTTCGCGGCGGAGGCCATCGAGGACGCGGCGAACCGCGTCAAGGTGCTGCTGGCGGAGAAGCCCGGCGGCGTGCGGGTCGCCGAGGTGCGCGACGCCCTCGGTGCGTCGCGCCGCACGGTGCTCCCGCTGCTCGCCCACCTCGACGCGACCGGCGTCACCAGGCGTGCCGGCGACCTCCGCACCGCGGGCCCGAAGCTCCTGCCACCCCTCAGCGAGCGCGAGACGAGCGGCGGCGCGCTCGCCGCGGGCGCATGACCCCGTCGCGCGCAGGAAAGGGGCGACGCCTAGAGAGGGACCCCATGACTCAGCACGACCCCGCTTCGACGCCTCCGCCGGGCGCGTTCGACCTCACCGAGTGGACGACCTGTGGAGGGTGCGCGGCCAAGTGGGGCGCAGAGCCCCTCGACGCGCTGCTCGAGACCCTGGCGGCGCAGAAGACCGACGGCTCGCTCCTCGTGGGGCTCGACGCGTTCGACGACGCAGCCGTCCTCTCCCTCGGCGACGACCTGGCACTCGTGTCGACGACCGACTTCTTCCCCCCGCTGGTCGCCGACCCCGCCGACTACGGGGCGGTCGCCGCCGCCAACGCGTGCAGCGACGTGTTCGCGATGGGCGGGCGCGTGGTGCTCGCGCTCAACATCGCAGCCTTCCCCGAGCATTTCCCCCACCAGGTGATCGACACGATCTTCTCGGCGGCGGCCCACGTGGTCGCCGAGGCCGGAGGGGTCGTGGCAGGCGGCCACACGATCCGCTCCGCAGAGCCGATCTTCGGCCTGGCCGTGCAGGGTCTCGTGCACCCCGACCGCGTCCTGACCAAGCGGGCGGCCCGGCGAGGCCAGACGGTGGTGCTCTCCAAGCCGCTCGGCACGGGCATCGTCCTCCAAGACGGCGCGCACGAGGAGCGGCGCGCGGTGGTCGCGGGGATGCGCAAGCTGAACAAGGAAGCCTCGCTCGCCCTGCAGACCCTCGGCCCCGCGCTCGGCGCGGTCACCGACGTGACCGGTTTCGGGCTCCTCGGCCATAGCTGGGAGGTCGCCAAGCGCTCGGGCGTCACGCTGGAGCTGGACGCCGGCATGCTCCCGCTCTACCCGGGCGCGCTCGACGCTGCAGCCCGGGGCGCCCGTACCGGTGGCGACCGTCGCAACCGCGACCACCTCCGCGGCCGAGTGGTGTCCTCGGCCACACCCGAGCGCGAGGCGCTCGCCTTCGACCCGCAGACCTCAGGCGGGCTGCTCGCGACCGTGGACCCTGACGAAGTCGCCACCCTTGCCGGCACGACGTTCGTCCCGATCGGCGAGGTGGCAGACGGCGTCGCCAGAGTGTTGCTGAGATGAGCGAACCGCGCGACACGGGCGGCTCCGTGCCCGACGGCTCGGTCGGGGCCCAGCGCGTTCACCCACCGTCGGTTGACGCGCTCGCCCGTTCCATGGGTGCATCCGGCCTCCCCCACCCCGTCCTCGTCGATGCCGCGCGCGACGCGATCGCGTCGGGCGATCCCTTGACGGCCGCCGCACGGGCCGCCACAGCCGTGGAGCGGTTGGCGACGACCCTGCTCCGCCAGGTGATCAACGCGACCGGCGTGCTGCTGCACACGAACCTCGGGCGCGCGCCCGTCGCGCTCGCTCGCAGGGACGCTCCCGCCCGGTACGCCAACGTGGAGCTCGACCTGTCGACCGGTCGCAGGGGCTCGAGGAGCGACCACGCTGCCCGCCTCCTCGCGCTCGCCTGCGGCGCCGAGGCCGCGCTCGTCGTGAACAACGGGGCCTCGGCGGTCCTGCTCGTCCTCAGCGCGCTCGCCCGCGGCGCGCGGGTGCCCGTCAGCCGGGGAGAGCTGGTCGAGATCGGCGGCGGCTTCCGGATCCCGGAGGTGCTTTCTGCGTCGGGCGCCGAGCTCGTGGAGGTCGGGACCACGAACCGGACCCGGCGCTCGGACTACGAGCGCGCGCTCGGCGACGGCGGACCACCCGTCGCGCTCGTCCTCAAGGTCCACCGCTCCAACTACAAGTTGGTGGGGTTCACCGAAGAGGTGGGCGTACGCGCGCTCGCGGACTTGGGGCCGCCGGTCGTGTTCGACATCGGCTCCGGACTCGTCGACGAGACGACGCCGTGGCTCAGGATGGGCCCGCCGCCGTGGCTCCGCGGCGAGCCGCCGGCACGGCAGTCGCTCGAGCAGGGCGCCGCGCTGGTCACCTTCTCAGGGGACAAGCTCCTCGGGGGGCCCCAGTCAGGCGTGATCGCAGGCCGCCGGGAGCTCGTGCAGGCGTGCGCCCGTCATCCCCTCGCCCGGGCGCTACGGCCGGGAGGTCTCGTGCTCGAGGCCCTCCAGGACGTCGCTCTCGCCTACCTGCGCCGCGACGGGGACGCCATCGCGTTCTGGCGCATGGCCCAGATCCCTGCCGGAGAGCTCCTCAGTCGGGCTGAGGCCCTCGGCGCCGGTGAGGTCGTGCGCTGCGGCTCGGTCGCCGGCGGGGGCACGCTGCCGGGGATCGAGATCGACTCCGCTGGCATCGCCCTGCCCGGCGACCGCACCGAGTCGCTCCGTCGCGCCGAGGTCCCCGTCATCGCGCGCGTGCACCAGGGGAGGACCGTCCTCGACCTGCGCACGGTCGACCCTGCCGACGACAGGATCGTCGCGGACGCCGCTCGGGCCGCTCTCCGGTCGCACGACGGCTGAGCCGCAGCCGACGGCGCTCCGTGCCCCGCCGCTCAGCGCGGCCGGCGTCGGAGGGCGCGCCGGAGGATGTCGCCGTACTTGTCGATGCCCTCGCGGCTGAGCCGCGCCTCGGGACCGGCGGCGATCGCGACGCGCTCGGGAACGACCCCCCAGATCGGCACCTTCTCGGACTCCCACCACGCGAACGCCTGCGCGAGGTCGTTCGTGCCCAGCCGGGCCGCGCATATCACCACGCCGTAGGGGGTCTTCTCGGGCACAATCTCGACGGTCACGGCAGC
>JAJYGM010000266.1 GCA_021785095.1 Actinomycetes bacterium | reverse complement strand
CCGAGGTCCATCACGGCGGCCAGCCCCTCTACCCGTACCTGCTCGGCATCGAGTGACCGTGACCGACGCGCCCGCGCGCACGCTTCGCCAGCTCGCGCGGATCGAGGTCACCCGTCTTCACGGGGTAGGGGAACGCAGGGCGAAGGCGCTCCGAGAGCTCGGGATCGAGTCTGTCTTCGACCTGCTCACGACGTACCCGTTCCGCTACGTCGACCGAAGGCACCGTTCGGACCTCGCGGACCTCGCCACAGGGGACGAAGCGGTCGTTCTCGCCACGGTGCGCGCCGTACGCGCCCGACGATCGCGCAGCGGCCGGCCGATCGTGGAGCTGGGCGTGCACGACGGCACTGCGGGAATGACGGTGGTCTTCTTCAACCAGGCCTGGCGCGCCCGCCAGCTTCCCTCGGGGACCGAGGCGCTCTTCTTCGGGAAGGTCGACCGGTTCCGTGGTGCCCGGCAGATGACCAACCCGGTGGTCGACGTGGTGGTCGGCGCCGGCGAGGCGGACGGGGAGGAAGCCCGGCGGCGTCGCACGCTTCGGATCTTGCCGGTCTACCGCGCCTCCGCGAAGGTGGGCTTGTCGAGCTGGGACATCGGCACGTGGGTCGAAGAGGCGATCCGGCGGGCGGGCCCCATGGCAGACCCTCTCCCCGAGCGCTGGCGGCGCGAGCTCGGGCTCGTCGGACGCACCCGGGCGATCCGCGACGTGCACCTGCCTGAGTCGGCGCAGGCGACCGTCCCCGCACGTCGCCGCCTCGCGTTCGACGAGCTGTTCCGCCTCGAGCTGGCACTCGTCATGCGCCGGCGCGCGATGGAAGCCGACGCCCGCGCCATCCGGCACGCAGTCTCGCCGCGCGAGGTGGACCCGCCGGGGACGGACGGTTCCCGACGAGCTCCCACGACGCTCGTCCAGGGCTTCCTCGCCGGGCTGCCGTTCCCTCTCACCGGGGCTCAGCGCCGAGCGCTCCGGACGCTCTTCGGCGAGATGGCCGGCCCACTGCCGATGCACCGGCTCCTCCAGGGCGACGTCGGGTCCGGCAAGACGGTCGTGGCGGCCGCGGCCTTGCTCGCCTCCGTCCAAGGCGGTCACCAGGGCGCCCTCATGGTCCCCACCGAGGTACTGGCGGAGCAGCACGCCTTCGCGCTGCGAGCGTTGGTGGAGGGGCTGACGGTGCGCGATCCCCGTCGGCTCGGCGGCGAGCGTCCGGTCGAGTTGGCGCTCCTTACGAACCGCACGAGCGCCGGCGAACGGGCGCGACTGCACCGAGGGCTCGAGTCGGGGACCATCGACGTCGTCGTCGGCACGCACGCGCTGTTGACCGACGACGTGCAGTTCCACTCCCTCGGGCTCGCGGTGATCGACGAGCAGCACCGTTTCGGCGTCGAGCAGCGTGCACAGCTGCGGGACAAGGGGCGAACCTCGACGGTCGCCCGTGCTGACGGCCAGGGCGCAGGCGCAGACCCTGACCTCCTCGTGATGACGGCGACGCCGATCCCGCGGACCGCCGCGATGGCGCTCTTCGGTGACCTCGACATGGTGGTGCTCGATGAGCTGCCGCCGGGCAGAGTGCCGGTCGAGACCGTCTGGGCGGCGACGGACGACGCCGCCCAGCATGCGTGGGCGCGCGTGCGCTCCGAGGTCGGCGCCGGCCACCGCGCCTTCGTGGTTTGCCCGCTCGTCGAGGGTTCGCCGCGCGTCCAGGCGCGCTCGGTGGCCGAAGAGCTCGTGCGCCTTGGCGACGGGCCGCTCCAAGGGATCGCGCTCGGGCTCCTTCATGGTCAGATGCCCGCCGCGGAGAAGGAGCGGTCGATGGCGTGCTTTCGAGACGGGACCACGCCCGTGCTGGTCGCCACGACCGTCGTGGAGGTGGGCGTGGACGTGCCCGAGGCGACGGTCATGGTGGTCGAGGACGCGGCCCGGTTCGGCATCGCCCAGCTCCACCAGCTGCGCGGTCGTGTCGGGCGAAGCGACGTGCCCAGCTGGTGTTACCTCCTCGGCCTGGGTGAATCCGACGAGGCGGTCGCGCGCCTCACTGCACTGGAGCGCTCGACCGACGGCTTCGAGCTCGCCGAGGTGGATCTCGACCTGCGTGGAGAGGGCACCATCCTCGGCGCTCGCCAGAAAGGCAGGAGCGACCTCGTGCTCGCGTCGCTACGGACGGACGGGGACCTCCTCGACGCTGCACGCCGCGTCGCTGAGGCTCTGACCGCCGGCGACCGTTCCTTGGAGGGTCACCCGGGCCTCGCCGACGAGCTGCGCCTCTTCTTGGAACCGGAGGAAGAGGCGTACCTCTTCAAGTCCTGACCGCGTGCCCCGGCTGCGTCCGCTCAGCTCATGGCCTGGGGACCGCAGGGCGAGCCCACCACACCACGAGCGCGGCGGCGACGAAGGACATCGCCATGACGAAGAACGCCCAGTGGAACCCGGCGGCGTCGATGATCTCGCCGAGCGCGATGGTCCACACCGATCCGATGCCGTAGGAGACGGCGAAGTAGTAGCCGAACGCTTTCTGGTGACCGGTGTCGCCCAAGCCGTCGGCGAAGACGGCTTGGAGCAGCGGCGACTCCGAGTAGGCGAACACGCCGACCAGGACGCCGACCGCCCCCAGCGCCAGGATGTCGCTCCCCACTGAGACGAAGGCCGCGATAGTGGCGGCACCCAGTACGTAGACGACCAGCAGCAGGCGCCTGCGGCCGACGCGGTCTGCAGCTCGCCCGGTGAGGACCGGGCCGACGATGCTGCCGATCACCAGCGCGCTGAAGAGCCCCCCGACGGCGATGGCGTGCAGGTGGAGCCCGCTCCTCAGATAGGCAGGCACGAAGACCACAAGGGTTCCCAGGCCTCGCCCGCCCGCGGCGATCGTCCCCGCGATCATCGCGCCACGCGCCTGGCGGCTCTTGAAGATGTCCCGAAGGACGCCTCGGTGCCCGCGGGCCGCCGTCTTCGCCGTCCCGGAGGCGTTCGCGCCGCGCTCGGGAGCCTGGGCTGCCAGCTTCCACGCGACGAGCACGCCGCCGATCGCCGTGGGCACCGCGAGCATCACCACCCCCACGCGCCATCCGTATGAGGCGATGAGCGCCGACATCGCGAGCGGGACGACAGCGGTGCCGATGCTGCCGCCTGCGACGTGCCACGACAGCGCGTACGCACGGCGTTTCGGGAAGCGCTCGGCGAGCACGGCGCTGCCGACGGGGTGCTGGGGCCACGAGACCACGCTGCCGAGGCACCGCGCCGCCCCGAACAGCGCGAAGCCTGACGCGAGCCCGCCGAGCAGGCTTGCC
>JAJYGM010000721.1 GCA_021785095.1 Actinomycetes bacterium | reverse complement strand
CCGCGTCGTGATCACCACTGACGACCTCTCCCGCTACCGCCGCACGCGGCTGCCCCGAGGGGTCTCGGTCCGCTCGCGCGACGACGTGGTCGCCGTCCAAGAGGAGCTCGCGGCCGTCGACGGCGTGACGGTGCTCGTCCACGACCAGCAGTGTGCGACCGAGTTGCGCCGAGCGCGCAAGCGCGGCTTCGCGCCCGAGCCGTCCGAGCGCGTCGTGATCAACGAGCGGGTCTGCGAGGGCTGCGGCGATTGTCAGGTGAAGTCGAATTGCCTCTCGCTGCAGACCGTCGACACGCCACTGGGCCCGAAGACCCGGATCGACGAGGACAGCTGCAACGTCGACCGGGCGTGCCTGAAGGGCGACTGCCCTGCCTTCACGCTCGTGAAGGTGCGCCCCGGCGACCGTCTGCATCCACGGGCTGCGCCCATGGAGGATGCCGCCACGACGAGCGCCGCGCAGGACCTGCCGGACGCACCGGTGGTCGTGCTCGATCGGGCGCTCACCGTCCGGATCGCAGGGATCGGCGGGACCGGCGTCGTCACGTCCGCGCACCTCCTCGCGTGGGCGGCGCTGCTCGAGGGTCTCGAGGTCTGGGGGCTCGACCAGACCGGGTTGTCGCAGAAGGCCGGCCCGGTGATCTCCGACCTGCGGATCGGCCCCGGCGCCGCCGACCGGACGAACGTGCTCGGGGAAGAGGAGCTCGACGTGCTCTTCGCCGCGGACCTCGTGGCCGCGAGCGTGCCGAAGGTGCTCGTGAGCATGGCGCAGGGCCGCACGGCGGTCGTCGGCTCGTCCGCCTCAAGCCTGAGCGGGCCGATGCTCCTCGGCCTCGAGTCGCGTGAGGTTCCGGTCGCCGAGCTGGAGGCCGTGCTCACCGCCGCGGCGGCTGACGACCGTGCCACCTTCCTCGACGCGGTCGCCGTCGCCCACGAGGCGGGCGCGCCCGAGACCGCGGCGAACGTCGTGCTGCTCGGGGTGGCGAACCAGCTTGGGCTGCTTCCCGTCTCTGCTCGGTCGATCAGGAACGCCATCGAGCGCAACGGCGTGGCGATCGACGCCAACGTCGCTGCCTTCGAGGCAGGGCGACGCTGGGTCGTGACCCTCGATCGAAGGACGCGCATGCCGTCCGCCGGCCGTGAGGCGGGTGGCGAGCCAGGCGGCGAAGCCGGTGCCCATCCGATCACGAACGTCGAACAGGCCGGTGCGCGCGCGCTCACAGGGGTCGACCTCTCCGCGCTGCCCGCCGCAGGCAGGCGGCACGTGGAATGGCTCGCCGGTGACCTGGTCGATTACCAGGACGAGGCGCTCGCACGCCGTTTCGCCAGGCTCGTGGGGGAGACGGCGGCGGCCGAGCGACGTGTCGGAGGCGACGGCCGCCTCACGGCCGGTGTCGCCTTCGGGTACCACAAGCTGCTCGCGTACAAGGACGAGTACGAGGTCGCGCGCCTCCTCCTCGACTATCCCGCCGCCGACCCATCCGGGGGAGGCACGACCTGGCTGCTGCACCCGCCCGTGCTGCGTGCGAAGGGGCTCGGCCACAAGATCCGCCTCGGGAGCTGGTCGCGCCCGGTGCTCCGCGCGCTCAGGGCGTCGCGCCATGTCCGGGGGACCCCGCTCGACCTCTTCGGCAGGACGGAGCTGCGCCGGACCGAGCGCCAGCTTGCGTCGGAGTACGCCGAAGCGATCGGCTTCGTCCTTTCGAGCCTGGACGCAACGAACCTCCCGCTCGCCACCGAGATCGCGAGGCTGCCAGACCGCGTCCGCGGCTACGAGCACGTCAAGGAGGCGAGTGTCGCTTCGTACCGGGAGGAGCTTGCCGAGCGTCTGGCGCGCTTCGGGCAGGGGTGAGCTCCTCTCCCGCGACGGTCTCCCAGACGCGCACCTGGTCGTAGACGAGAGACGTCCGAGCGTCGACCACCTCGTCGCGCACCGTCACGTGGTCGAAGACGAAGTCTCGCAGGTGGGCGACGTCGCGCGTCGCGACCTCGACCAGGAAGTCGTCCGTCCCCGTGACCGTCCACACCGCGAGCACCTCGGCAGCGGCGAGCATCTCCTGCTGGAACGCCCGAACCGACACCGTCGTCTTCGGACGCATCCGGACGCTCACGATGGCGCGCAGTGGCCTTCCGATGGCATCGAGGTCGACGTCCGCGTGCCATCCCCTGATCACCCCCTGCGCCCGCAACGCGCGGACCCGCTCGAGGCAGGTCGACTGTGCGATCCCGACCGCCTCGGCGAGGTCCTTGTTCGTCTGGCGCGCGTCGCGCTGCAAGAGCCGCACCAGGGCAAGATCCGTGGCGTCGAGCCGTGGCGGTTGTCCGTCCACCGCCGACAGGCTAGGCCGTCGGGCGGAGCCGTACCCGGGCCGGCGTCCCCGGCTCTCGGGTCTCAGTCTGCGTGGACCGCGCGCAGCCCGGCCCATGCCAGCTCGGCGAGGCGCCGTGCGAGGCGCTGCGCTTCTGCATCCGACCAGCCTTCGTCCCCGGAGCGGTCCGACCTCTCGCCCTGCGTCTCGATCCAATGGCGGCCTGCTCCTTCGGCCATGCCCACGACGGCGTGCGCGAGGAACCTGCGGTGGGCGGGATCGAGTCCCGCAGCGATGAGCGGGTCGATCGCCTCCGCGATCGCGTCCTCCACCTTGCGACGCGCGACGCCCAGGTCGGGGTCGGTCGGGCTGCTTCTCGAGTAGAGGAGCCGGAACGCTGTCTCGTGCGTGACGACCATGCGGAAGTACGCCGCGAACCCGTGTTCCACCTGCTCGCGTGGTCCAGCCGCCGCCGCGGTCGCTGCGGTGATCGCGGCGAGGAGCTCTTCGGTCACCGAGTCGACGAGCTCCAGGTACAGCGCTCGCTTCGACGAGAAGTGCTGGTAGACGAGGGGCTTGGTGACGCCGGCGGCTTCTGCGATGTCGTCCATCGTCGTCGACTCGTAGCCGCGCTCGGCGAAGAGCCGGAAGGCGACCGTCGAGAGCTGGCGCCGCCGCTCCCCCCCGCTCAGGCGTCGTGACGGGCTCGGTCGGGAACCGACGATCGAGCGGAGCTCACTGGACGGCGCCGGCGTCACGAGCTGACGCGAACGGTTCGCGCGCGATCCGTGCGGCATTCCGAGTGGGGCGAGCACGGCACGCAGCTTGGCCGGCAGCGAGCCGAGCGCGAAGTGCCGTCGTGCCACGGATGCGTTGTGCTCCAAGAGCGCCGGATCGGGTGCATCCAGCCATGCCTCCAGCCGGGAGAGGTCCGCCGGGGAGCCCGTGAACCACCGGAAGCCGAAGCCGGCCAGCTCG
>JAJYGM010000514.1:1764-3293 GCA_021785095.1 Actinomycetes bacterium | reverse complement strand
ATCACGACACGTCGACTCGGCGGCGGCGACTCGGCGGCGGCGACTCAGGAGACTTCGAGCATTCGATCGAGCACAACGGTCCAGTCGACGGGCTCGACGGGGATCTGCACCGCCGCGTGCACGGCAGCTGCCCACGTCGCCTCTGCCGCCTCCGCCACCTGCACCGCGCGCGCCATCGCCTCTGCCCCGGGCGCAGCCGTCCACACGGATGCCGCGCCATTTGCTGCCTCCGCGGCGGCCGCCGTCGCGAGCCGCGCCGCCTCCTTCACCGTGGCGTTCCCCCGTTCCCTCTCGGACACCCGAGCCCGCTCCGTCGTCCTGGTCGCCCGCGTCGCCCGCGCGGCTGCCCGCGAGGCCCTCGCCGCGCGCTCTACTGCCTGCGCCGCGGCATCCTGCACGTTGGCGCACACCTTCGCTGCGTCGCGTGCCGAGCCCGCCTCGGTCACGGCGGGGAGCTGGCTGAGGTCGTCCGCCGCCTCGGCCAACCCTGCCGATCGGAGCGCCGCAGGAGCGGCCACGCGGACAGCCCAGTCCGCGATGGCCATGGTCCGGCGAAGCTCCACGTCGTGGGCAGCCTTGGTGCCGACCAGCCGGGGGATGTATCCGACCAGCCTCTGGCGCTCTTCGTCTCCTACGCGGTCGTTGATGAGCTGGCAGAACGCCGAGATGACCGGCGAGACGGTCTCGGGGTGGTTGGTGTGGGGCTCCCCGGCGAACCACGCGACCGCCTCCATCACGCCCACGCTGCCGTCTCGCGACTTGTGCGCGCCGCGGTCGAGACGCACGGTCCCCAGGTCGATCGTCACGGCAGCAAGCCCTGCGCCTTCGCCGCCACCGTCGCACGCACCTCGAGGCCCGGCGACGCGGGCGTCGTGGGCGTCGTGGGCGACTTCGGCAACGTGGGCGACTTGGGCGTCGCGGGCGACTTCGGCGACGTGGGCGACGTGGGCGACTTCGGCAACGTGGGCGACTTGGGCGTCGCGGGCGTCGTGGAACCGCGCCTCATGCTCAGGGTGCTCACGCCACCAGCCGGCCCGGGCTACCCGGGAACAGGCGGTACTTGACGCACACCCGGCAGTTTCCTGGGCACGGATTCGAGTCCGCGAAGGGGCAATGGACCGGCTGGAGCCGGGGAACGGGGACGTCGAACGTCTCGAGCTCCGCGGCCGCCCCGATCACGCTCGGTCGGACCCCAGCTCCGCGACCGCTTCGACGGGCGAGACGAGGCGCGGCGACGAACGCAGCAGCGACGAGGACCGCATTGGCCAATGCGACCGAGAGCGGGGCCAGCGCGAGAGGGACCACGGCGACCAGGACCCCGACGACGAGCGCGACAGCCCCGAGAACGACGACTCCCAAGGCTACGAGCGCAGCGAGGGGGATCGCGGCGACGAGAGCGAGGGCGACCAGGGCGAACCACAAGAGCCGGCGAGCAGCAACGTTCAACATGCATCCATTGTGAGGCACGCGTCAATGCAGTCAAGAGCCAAAGGTCCTCGCACGGCTCCACAGTCCTGCGACTCGCAGTA
>JAJYGM010000514.1:0-1754 GCA_021785095.1 Actinomycetes bacterium | reverse complement strand
CGGCTCGGTCGGAGCGGCGTACGGCGCGGCTCGGTCGGAGCGGCGTACGGCGGGGCTCGGCGTTCCGAAACGAGCGTTGCTCGCGGATCTAACTCAGATGCCGAGCAGCGCGTCGAGCCCGAGAGTGAGGCCCGGCAGGTCCCTCACTCGCCGCACCGCAAGGAGGACTCCGGGCATGAACGACCTGCGGTCGTAGGAGTCGTGGCGCAGCGTGAGGGTCTGGCCGAGCGCACCGAAGATCACCTCTTCGTGAGCGACGAGCCCAGGAAGTCGGACCGAATGGACCCGGACGCCACCGGGTCCCGATCCTCCGCGCGCCCCCTCGAGGACCATCTCGGTCGTCGGGTCGCGCAGCGCCGGCACTCCTGCTTCGTCCCGCGCCGCCGCAATGCGCTCGGCCGTGCGCAGCGCCGTCCCCGACGGCGCGTCGCGCTTGGCGTCGTGATGGAGCTCGACGACCTCGGCGCCGTCTAGGAACGGGGCCGCGAGCTCGCAGAACCGCTGCATGAGCGCTGCGCCGATAGCGAAATTCGGCGAGATCACGGCATTGGCACGTCCCTCGCGAAACACGCGCTCGAGCAACGCGAGGTCCTCGGGGCCGAGCCCGGTCGTGCCGACGACCGCGTGGACGCCCTGCTCGGCCAACCACGGGAGCGTGCGACGCGCCGCGTCGGCGATCGTGAAGTCCGCTGCGACGTCGACCCCGGCGTCCACGAGACCCTCGATGCTGCTCGATACCACGGCCGAGGCACCCACGCCGGGCTGCCAGCCATCCGGGAGGCTGCTCCCCTCGATCGCCGGGTCGACGATCGCGGCGAGGGTGAGGTCCGCAGCGTCCTCGATCGCCCGGCACACCTCGCGGCCCATCCGGCCGGCACCGCCAACAACTCCCACGCGGATCACGGCGGCCACGCTACTGGCTCGCCCCGCCGGCGCCCAATGTGCCCGAGGTGCCCGAGGTCCGCTCCTCCAAGGCCGTCGAGCCGGCCGACGCATGGGCCTGGCGGCGTCTGCGCCGGAAGGCCACGATCGCCGCTGCGAAGAGGCCGAGGAACCCTGCCACGGCGAGCGAGGATCCGGCGAGCCCCAGCGTGAGCAGCTTCGGACGGAAGTGGAAGGTGAGCACCCACGTGCCGGCAGGCACCTGCACAGCCTGGACCAGGCCATGGGGACGGACGGTGAGCGAGACCGTCCGGGGGTCGGTCCGCGGCCCGGTCCGAGCCCCTCGGGATGGGTCGGCCGGTGCGAGCGTTGCGTGCCAGCCCTTCATGTACGCCTCGCTCCAGACGACCGTGACGCTCCGGGTCGCGACGACCCTCACGACCGCACCACCCCAGTCAGGTGCTGCCACCTGCCTGACCGAGGAGCCCGGGACCCGCGAGGCAAGCCAGACCGGCGGGCGTACCGGCGTCGTGCGGCGGAAGATCCCTAACCAGCCGTCCACCGTGCCGCTGAACCGCCACGTCGAGGTGTCCATGGCGTCCTGGAATCTGCCGTCGAGCACCCACCGCCCTCCGCGGGCACCCTGCAACGTCGAGGAGTTGGAGATCTCCCGTGCGGGACCGTCGACCACGACGCCCGCCGCAATGTACGGGTGGCCGAAGACAACCTCCCACCCGGTCAGCGTGGGGCGCACGATCTCTGACGGCCAGCGCGTCGCGCCGGAGGCGGTCACGATGCCGACCCTCGGCGTGCCGACGCGGGTCGAGCCCTCGGTGGCGACCAATGTCACCGACGCCACGGCGACGCTCCGG
>JAJYGM010000269.1 GCA_021785095.1 Actinomycetes bacterium | reverse complement strand
CCGCCGACGGTCCGGGTGGCCCCGGCGCAGCCGGGTAGCGGACAGGACATAGACCGTCCCGATCGCCGCTATGGCTGCCCAGGCGAGGGGGTGTGGCACGAACTGCCAGGGGCTCTCGTGGATCCCGAGGGCGTCGCGGGCCTTCGGCGCCGTCGCGAGCACGCGCCCCGCGGCGAGGGCCCCGAACCGGGGCGTCAGCGCCCGCACGGTGCCACTCCGCAGCTCATGGGGGCTGATCTCCTCTCGCTCCCTGCACGCCGCCTCCGACCGGGGCGATCACCCCGGCGCCCGCTCGCGCCGGCTCCGCCGAAACCCGAACGCCCTCAGCCTAGTGACGCGGCACCGTTTGGCGAGAGCCGCTTGCCGCCCCGGCGGGGCACTGGTGGGGAGCCGCCGCCGGCGCCCCGCCGCCCGGTCGCGTCGGGGAGAGTGGGCTGGCTGGGCCGTGACGAGACATCGGCCGTGCGGGCCCGGGGGGGGACCCAGGCTGGTCGGCGCGGGCGAGAAGCGCGAGGATGAGGAGATGAGGTCGCCCGAGGAACTCCCCAGCCTGCTCCACCCCTTCGCCCGCCCGGCAGCGACGAACGCCTCGTTCGTCGAGATCGTCTCCGGCGAGGGTGCCGAAGTCCGCGACGCTGCGGGCCGGACCTACGTCGACGCCCTCGCGAGCCTCTGGTACTGCGAGGTCGGTCACGGGCGGCCGTCGATCGGCGCGGCGGTGGCGGAGCAGATGCGCCACCTCGACGCCTTCCACACCTTCGACCGGTTCACCAACCCGGTGGCGGAGGCACTCGCAGAGCGTCTCGTCGGCCTGGCGCCCATGCCCGACAGCCGGGTGTTCCTCACGTCGGGTGGCTCCGAGGCCGTCGAGACGGCCGTGAAGCTCGCCCGGATTGCCCAGGCCCAGGCCGGTCATCCCGAGCGGACGGTCGTGGTGAGCCGGCAACCCTCCTACCACGGGGTCACCTACGCAGCCATGTCGGCGACGGGGCTGGCGCCGAACCAGGCTGGCTTCGGGCCACTCCTCCCGGACGTCGTGCAGGTGCCCTACGACGACCTCGGCGCGCTCGACGCGCTGGACGCGGTCGCCACAGGCAGGGTCGCAGCGGTGATCGCCGAGCCGGTGGTGGGGGCGGGGGGCGTGCTCCCACCGCCACCGGGATACCTCGAGGGCCTTCGCGCGCGCTGCGACGCGTGGGGTGCCTACCTCATCCTCGACGAGGTGATCTGCGGCTTCGGGCGCCTCGGGGCGTGGTGGGCCTCGCAGCACTTCGGGATCCGTCCCGACATGGTGACCTTCGCGAAGGGTGTGACGTCGGGCTACCTGCCCCTCGGGGGGGTGCTCGTCGGGCCGCGGGTGCGCGAGCCGCTCGAGGTGGACGAGGGCTTCGTGCTCCGCCACGGCTACACCTACAGCGGCCACCCCGCCACGGCGGCAGCGGCGCTCGCGAACCTCGACCTGCTCGAGGAGGAGGAGCTGGTCTCGGTCGCCGGGCACATCGGCGAGGTGCTCGGTGGGGGACTCGCCTCCCTCGTGGACGGCGAGCGAGTGCTCGGCTGCCGGGGTACCCAGGGGATCTGGGCGCTCGGGCTCGGTCCGTCGGTGGACGCCACCCGACTGCGAGACGTGCTGCTCGAGGAGGGGGTCATCGCGCGACCCGTCGGAGCGGCGACGCTCGCGTACTGCCCGCCGCTCGTCGTCACCGACGCGCAGATGGCGCGCTGCGTCGAGGGCACGGCGGCCGCGCTGGCGAAGCTCGCCCCGGGCGGCTGATCCAGGCCGGCCCACGCGGCCGGGCGGAGCTGGGTGCGCGCAGCTGACCGAGGCACGGCCCCAGCGCTACGATGAAGCTGCCGTTGACGGTTCGCAGGAGAGCCCAGTCGGGCGCCGAAGGAGCAACCTCCCCGGAATCTCTCAGGCAACAGGACTGCGGACCCGAGGCACCTCTGGAGAGTGGCGGCACCGGCCGCCCACCGAAGGGACAAGCGGCACGGGCCGCGAAGTTCTCAGGTCTGCGGACAGAGGGGGACGGCGGGCGCCCGATGCGCCCGAGCCGGGCTACGGCCCGCGCCGAGGAGGTTGCCGTCGTGGACGCCACCACCAGCCCGCTCCCCACCACCAGCCCGCTCAGCGCCCCGACTCCCTTCGCTGCTCGTCACCTCGGGCCCGCAGCGGCGGATCGCGAGGAGATGCTCACCCTGCTCGGAGCGGCGTCGCTCGAGGACCTCGTTCGCTCCGCGGTGCCGGCAGGGATCCGTCTCGACCGTCCGCTCGACCTCCCCGCCCCCCTCACCGAGCCGGAGGCCCTCGCGGCACTGCGGGAGCTCGCCGAGCGAAACCGGCCCTTCCGCTCGCTCCTCGGGCAGGGCTTCCACGGGACCGTGCTGCCGCCGGTCCTGCAGCGCAACGTGCTCGAGAACCCCGGCTGGTACACCGCCTACACCCCCTACCAGCCCGAGATCTCCCAGGGTCGCCTCGAGGCGCTGCTCGTCTTCCAGACGATGGTCGCCGACCTGACAGGGCTGCCGCTCGCGAACGCCTCGCTGCTCGACGAGGCGAGCGCGGCCGCCGAGGCCATGCTCTTCTGCCGGAGGGTGTCACGGGTTGCCTCGGACACCTTCGTGGTCGACGAGGACTGCCATCCGAGCACCATCGCCGTGCTCGAGACGCGCGCCTGGGCGCTCCGGATCAAGCTGGTGCGCGCCGAGCCTGGTGCGCTCGCGGACGGCGTCGACGGGTTCGGTGTGCTGCTGCAGTACCCCGGGTCCTCGGGCGCGCTCCGGGACCTGCGACCCGCCATCGCGGCGGCGAAGGAGAAGGGGGCGATGGTCGCGGTTGCGGCGGACCCGCTCGCCCTGTGCCTGCTCACCCCGCCCGGCGAGCTCGGTGCGGACGTGGCGATCGGGAGCACCCAGCGCTTCGGGGTTCCCATGTTCTACGGCGGGCCGCACGCCGCGTACTTCGCGACGCGCGAGGAGCACGCGCGCCAGCTCCCCGGGCGCCTCGTCGGCGTCACGGTCGACGCCGAGGGTCGGCCGGCGCTCCGCCTGGCGCTCCAGACCCGCGAGCAGCACATCCGCCGCGAGCGGGCAACCTCGAACATCTGCACTGCGCAGGTGCTCCTCGCCGTGATGGCCGGGATGTACGCCGCCTGGCACGGCCCCGAGGGGCTGGCCGCGATCGCGAGCCGGGTCGCGCGCCTCACGAGCGCCCTCGCAGCCGCCGCACCCTCGGTGGGGGCGGAGCCGCTGCACACGACGGTCTTCGACACGCTGCTCCTCCGCGTCGAGGACCCC
>JAJYGM010000520.1 GCA_021785095.1 Actinomycetes bacterium | reverse complement strand
CTCGGGAGGCGCCTGCTTCGCGGAGGCGGCCCGGGCCCGGGCCGCGGTGGCGGACATCGTCGTGGTCAACCTCCACCTCCTCGGCGCGCATCTCGCGAGCGGCGGTGCCGTGCTGCCCGAGCACGACGCTCTCGTCGTCGACGAGGCGCACGAGCTCGAGGACGTCTTGAGCGCGAGCCTCGGCATCCGGATCACCTCCGGCCGCGTCCGAGCCGTCGCGCTGGCGGCGCGGTCGGTCCTCGGTACCGGCCGGCGTGATCCCCGGGGTGCCGCCGACGATCTCCTGGAGACGTGCGAGCGCTTCGAGGGCGCGCTCGTAGGACGGTCGGGTGAGCGGCTCCACCCGGGCTTCGGCGGCGAGCTCGCAGGGGTGCTCGAGCTCCTGGCCGGCCGGCTCGAGCGTCTCGGTGCAGCTCTGCACGGGGCGGCAGGGACCGCCAGCGGTGACGAGGTGAGCTCCGAGCGGGCCCAGCAGCTCGCCCGCAGCGCACTCGCCGTCGGGCACCTCCGGGAGGAGATCGGTACGCTCGCAACCCTCGACGACGAGAAAGTCGCCTGGGTGAGCACCGGGCAGCGTCCAGCCCTCGAGCTGGCGCCGGTCGACGTCGCTCCGGTCCTGGCCGAGCAGGTCTTCGCGGTGCGCCCCGTCGTCCTCACGAGTGCGACGATCCCTGCAGGGCTCGCGGCGCGGCTCGGCGCCCGAGCCGACCAGACGGACGAGATCGACGTCGGGAGCCCGTTTGCGTACGAGGAGCACGCGCTCCTCTACTGCGCCGCGCACCTGCCGGACCGGCGGCGGTCCGACGCCGAGGCAGCGATCGTCGACGAGCTCGTCGCGCTCATCTCCGCGGCAGGGGGTCGGGCGCTCGCCCTGTTCACGAGCCGGGCAGCGATGGAGCGGGCGGCCGAGGCGGTACGGCCCCGTGTCGCGCACCCTGTCCTCGTCCAGGGCACACGCTCGAAGGCCGCGCTGGTCGCGGAGTTCGCTGCCGATCCCTCGGCGTGCCTGTTCGCGACGATGGGCTTCTGGCAAGGCGTCGACGTTCCCGGAGCGACGCTCACCCTCGTCGCGATCGACAGGCTCCCCTTCGCCCGTCCGGACGACCCGCTCGCCGCCGCGCGCCGAGACCGCGCCGGTGCCGCGGCTTTCAAGACGGTGGACCTGCCGCGAGCGGCGAGCCTGCTCGCCCAAGGCGCGGGTCGCCTCGTGCGCAGCGCGCAGGACCGGGGGGTGGTCGCCGTGCTCGACTCGCGCCTCGCCACGGCCTCGTACCGCTGGGACCTCGTCCGGGCGCTGCCGCCGATGCGCCGCACGAAGAAGCGCGCGGAAGCCGAGGCGTTCCTGCGGGCGATACACGAGGAGGCAGGCACGACAAGCCTGCCGTGAGCCGGTATCGTCCAAGCGCCGACGCGCGAGCTCCTCGTGGCGCGCGGCACTGCGACGAAGGAGGCCATATGCCGAGCATCGACATGTCCCGCGCAGAGCTCGAGGCGTATGCGCCAGAGATGTACGCGCCGTCCGACCTCGACGACTACTGGGCCGAGACCTTGCGGGCCGCCCTCGAGCAGCCCCTCGGTGCGAGCGTCGAACCCTACGCTCTCGAGCTTGCCGGAGTGCGCTGCTCGCAGCTCCACTTCGACGGGTTCGGCGGAGGCACCATCGCCGCGTGGTATCTCCACCCGACCGGCGACGGCCCGTTCCCCGCTGTCGCGGTCTACCACGGCTATGGCGGCAGGGCCCCGCGGCCGCTCGAGCTCTACCCTCTCGCCGCCCAGGGCGTCGCGGTGCTCGCTATGGACTGCCGAGCCCAGGACGGTGACTCGAGCGACCAGGTTGCCCGTGACGGAGGCCATCTCACCGGCTGGATGACCGACGGCGTGCGTGATCCGCAGCAGTATTACTACCGGTACGTCTACGCCGACGTCGTCCGGGCACTCGAGGTGCTCTGTGCCCGGCCCGGCGTCGACGACTCGCGCATAGCCGTCACCGGCATCAGCCAGGGCGGCGGCCTGAGCCTCGTCGCGGCTGCCCTCTCGGACCGGCCGTGCTTCGTCTGGTCCGACATCCCGTTCCTCTGCGACATCCGGCGCGGAGTCGAGGTCGCTCCACGCGGCCCCTATGTCGAGATCAGCGACTTCCTCCGCCGCTGGCCCAGCCTCGACGAGCAGCTGTGGCGCACGATCTCCTACGTCGACCTGCTCAACCTCGTCGACCGGATCACGTGCCCGAGCGTCCTGACGGTCGGGCTTTGGGACGACATCTGCCCGCCGAGCACCGTCTACGGGACGTTCCGCCGGATCGGCGCACCGGTCAAGGAGCTGAGGGTCCAGCCATTCCACCGGCACGACCTCTCGTACGAGATCGGGGAAGAGCGCCTCGCTGCTCTTCTCGCGGCACTTGAGGTGCGGCCGGCGAGCTGAGGGCCAGGAGCTCGGCGGGCGCCGCTCCCAGCCGTGCGTGTCCAGCTCCTTCGACCCTGCCCACGACAAGGCCCCACGACAACACCCCACGACAAGGGCCCACGAAGTGCCGACGACCAGAAACGAGTGCACCACGTTGAGCAGAACGGACGACATCGTGTTCCCCGACGGGTTCCTCTGGGGTGTGGCGACCGCTTCCTACCAGGTCGAAGGCGCCGTCGGCGCCGACGGGCGCGGCCCGTCCATCTGGGACACCTTCAGCCACACCCCGGGCACGACCGTCCACGGGGACAACGGCGACATCGCCTGCGACCAGTACAACCGGATCGCCGACGACGTCGCGCTCATGTCCGAGCTCGGCGTGCGCTCCTACCGGTTCTCCATAGCGTGGCCCCGCATCCAGCCCGACGGCAGCGGACCTGTGCTCGAGGCGGGCCTCGACTACTACCGGAGGCTCGTCGCGCTCCTTCGTGACGCGTCGATCGAGCCTGCAGTCACGTTGTATCACTGGGATCTCCCCCAGGCCCTCCAGGACGCGGGCGGCTGGGAGAGACGCGACACCTCGGACCGGCTCGCCGACCTTGCCACCGTCGTGGCCGGAGCGCTCGGCGACGAGGTCGGCACGTGGATCACCTTGAACGAACCGTGGGTCTCGTCGTTCATGGGTTACGGAACAGGTGAGCACGCGCCAGGGCTCCACGGTCTCGACGCCGCGCTGCGTGCTGCGCACCACCTGCTCCTCGGTCACGCCAGGGCAGCCGAGGCGCTGCGTGCAGCCCTGCCGTCGAGCGCGAAAGTCGGGATCACACTCAACTTGTCTCCGGTCAAGCCGGTCACGAAGGAACCGGAGGACGTCGCGGCGGCGAGTCGTGTCGACG
>JAJYGM010000589.1 GCA_021785095.1 Actinomycetes bacterium | reverse complement strand
AAGCGCGGGCCGCGCACGAGCGAGAGCCGGACCGTCGTCGTCGTCCCCCCGTCCGGGCGGGTGGTGCGAGCGGTGTCGTAGCCGTAGGTGGCGTCGTTGGCGAGGCTGACCCCGTAGCCGGCCTCCTCGACATGGACGAATCGGTGCGCGAACACCTCGAAGCGGGCCGCGTCCCACGAGGTGTTGACGTGCATCGGCCGGCGGACGTGACCGTACTGGATCTCCGCGCTGGACCATTCGGCCCGCAGGTCGAGAGGGAACGCGACCTTCAAGAGCTTCTCGTTCTCCGCCCACTCGACCTCGGTGTCGAGCTCGACGCGCCGGTCGCCCGCCCGCAGGCCGATGCGCTGGAGCGCGTGGGACCCGCCGGATGCCCCGAAGCTCCGGCGCACAGCGACGACGGCCTCGTCGGGGTCCGACGCGACGACCTCGACCTCGTCGCACGCGACGAGGTCGACCACCGAATGGCGGTAGGAGGCATCGATGTCCCAGGCGTCCCAGCGGTTCGGCAGGTCCCTGTGGAGCTGGAGCAGGTTGGCACGCCCGCCCGGTGCGACGACCTCCCGGTCCGCGACGAGGTCCCGTACCGAGGCGAGCAGGCCGTCTGCACCGACGACGACACGCACGAGCCCGTTGTCGAGGACATGCGACCCGGGCATTTCCCCGGGAACCACGGTCACCACGTCGCCCGTCACGCGCGACTCGCGTCGGCCGGTGACGGGCGCCGCGCCGAGACCGGCGACACCGCGGACGGCGAAGGGCCCGGCGTTGAAGCCGATCCGGACGTCGGCCGCGTCCGAGCCGGTGCCGGGGCCAGGGCCGGCAAGAAGCGACAGGGCCCGCACGACGAGGATCTCCAGACGGGCCTCGAGGTCCTCGTACGCGGCGCGAGCATCGTCGTTCACCCAGGCGATCGAGCTCCCCGGCAAGATGTCGTGGAACTGCTGGAGCAGCAACGTCTTCCATGCACGCTCGAGCTGTTCGTAGGGGTAGTCCGCCAGACCGCCGACGAGCGCTGCCGTCCACCAGAGCTCTGCCTCGCGCAAGAGGTGCTCGCAGTGCCTGTTCGCCCTCTTGAGTCGCGCCTGGGAGGTGAAGGTGCCGCGGTGCAGCTCGAGATAGAGCTCGCCGGACCAGACGGGGAGGTCCCGCTGCTCCTCCTCGATGCTGCGGAAGAACGTCTCGGGGGCGGCGAGCTCGACCCGGGGCGAGCCCTCGAGGTCTCTTTGGCGACGCGCGCGCTCGAGCATGTCGCTCGTCGGGCCGCCGCCGCCGTCGCCGTAGCCGAACGGGACGAGCGACCGTGTGCCCCTCCCGTGCTCGGCGTAGTCGCGCGAGGCGCGTGCGAGCTCGTGCGGCGTCAGCTCGGCGTTGTAGGTGGCCACCGGTGGGAAGTGCGTGAGGATCCGCGTCCCGTCGATGCCCTCCCAGTGGAAGGTCGAGTGGGGGAAGGTGTTCGTCTGGTTCCAGGAGAGCTTCTGGGTGAGGAAGTGGCTCGCGCCGGCCAGGCGCGCCAGCTGGGGCCACGCGGCGCTGTAGCCGAAAGAGTCCGGCAGCCACACCTCGGAGCACTCGACGCCGAGCTCGTCGGCGAAGAAGCGGCGGCCGAGGACGAGCTGACGCGCGAGCGCCTCGCTCCCGCAGAGGTTGCCGTCGGGCTCGACCCAGGTCCCACCGACCGGCACCCACTGGCCGCTCCGGACGCGCTCTCGCACCCGTTCGTAGAGTGCGGGGTAGCCGTCACGCACCCACTCGTACTGCTGGGCCTGCGAGCACGCGAAGACGATCTCGGGGTAGCGCTCCGCAAGTGCGAGGACGTTCGCGAAGGTCCTCGCGCACTTGCGAACCGTCTCGCGCACCGGCCAGAGCCAGGCCGAGTCGATGTGCGCGTGCCCGACTGCCGTCACGCGGTGGGCGCTCGGGTTGGCGGGGCTCGCGAGCGCTCCCGCGAGCGCGTCACGGGCGGCACGAGCGCTGCCGGGGACGTCGTCGAGGTCGACGAGGTCGACCATGCCGTCGAGTGCGCGCCACAGCTCGAACCTCCGAGGGTCGTGCGGCCCGAGCTCCCGGGCGAGCCCGGCGAGCACCTCGACGTCGAGGCAGAGCCCCCAGAGCTCCTCGTCCACGACAGACAGCTCCACCCGGCCGAGCCGGTAGAGCGGGGTCGAGCCAGCCGTCGAGCGGTCTCCGAGCAGCGTCGGGGCGAAGCTGTCGCCAAGGCCCATGATGGCAGGGTTGGACGCCGCTTCGACGTAGGCGAGGACCTCGTCGCCGGGCCCGGCGCCGAGGAGCTCGAGGGGCACCTCGGCGCTGCGCGGCGCGATCCCCTTGACGGGAACACCCTTTCGGTCGAAGACGAGCCCTTCCGCCTGGAAGCCAGGACTGTGCCTCCCGAATCCGAGGTCCACGACGAGCTCGACGCGCCGCGCGGCCCAGCCGTCCGGGACGCGCCCCGCGACCCGCAGCCACGTGGTGCCCCACGGCGGACCCCAGGGCGTGCCCGGCGTGACCGGGACGTAGCTCGCCTCGAGAGCGACGTGCGGCGCCACCGGCTCGCCGTCGACCTCGAACGCCGCCACCTCGCAGCTGACCGACTCGCGTCGCACGGCGGGGCGCAGGCGCTCCTCGAGCAGCCTACGGACGCGTCCTTCCACCGATGCGACGTCGTCGTGCACCCGAGCCTCCCGTCTCGCGGGCGCGTGCGCGCCCTTCGAGAGAGGCTAGGCGGGCCGAGCTAGCGCGCGTGGATGTACTCGACGAGCTCGTCCCTGTCCTTCTGGAGCTCGTCCATCCGGCTCTTCACGACGTCGCCGATGCTCACGATGCCGACGAGCACGCCGCCGCCCACCACAGGTACGTGCCGGATGCGGTGCTCGGTCATCGTCGCAGTCAGCGACTCGACCTCGTCGTCGGGCGAGCAGGTCTCGACCTCGGACGACATGATCAGCGTCACCGACTCCGCGAGCAGGCCGCCCTGGAGGTCGTGGAGACGCCGGACGACGTCTCGCTCCGAGACGATCCCGTCGATGTGCAGGCCGTCGTCCGACACGACGAGCGCTCCGACCCTGTGCTCGCTGAGCGCTGCGACGGCGTCCGCGACCGTGGCAGCTCGTCCGATGGTCACGACGGCGGCACCCTTGGCGCCGAGCAGCGTGGAGATCCTCACCTGACGATCCTCCTCGTGGTCCGGCCCGCGTGCACGGGCAGGCTCCCCGGGGCTCGGCGGCATCTTGCGGCACCGGCGACCCCGCTGAGCTTCGATTGTAGGGAGCCCCGGAGCTCGGCGCTGGAAAAAGGTC
>JAJYGM010000555.1 GCA_021785095.1 Actinomycetes bacterium | reverse complement strand
CCCTCGCGGCCTGCACGCGACATCGCCAGGCCGCCGCGCACGAGGTCCGAGAGGATCTGGGCCGCGAACGTCCTGGGCACCTCGGTGTCGGCGACGATCTCCCGGATCTTGCGGGGCTTTCCCCCGTCGAAGGCGCGAGCGAGCGCGATCGCCGAGCGCATCACGTAGTCGCCACGCTTGGAGAGCGTCATGTTCATGGCTGGACCTGCAGGTTAGCGTGACCTTGTCGGGACATGCGGACGCCTGTGCACGCTGGCTTCCGACGGAGCCGAGGTCACGAGGTCACGAGGTCACGTGGGTCACGAGGTCACGAGGTCACGAGGTCACGTGGGTCACGTGGGTCACGAGGGTCACGAGACCCCGACGGCGCCAGCCGTAGCCTCGTCGGCCTCCCTGACGCCGGCCAGGGTCCGTCGTGCCAAGGCGACCGCGGCGACCTTGGTGCCGCCGTGCCGGAGCGCGGACGTGGCCACGACTCGTGCGCCACGCTGCTCGAAGCTCCTCGCCATCTCGGTGAGGGTGGAGCGAGGGTTCACGGCGAAGGTGCAGAAGACCGCCACGGGCAGGCCGCCGAGCCGAGGGAGGCGGTCGAGCCACGCACGGACGTCCGGCGGGGGCCCGACCTTGGCGACGACGAAGCCCTTCACCCAGGTGCCCACGACCAGGAGGTCGACCGCCGCAAGCTCTGCAGGGCCCACCCGCTCGATCGGCAGGATCCGGACGCTGTGCCCCTTGTCGGCGAGCTCGTCTGCGACCGCCCGAGCGGCGTCGGCGGTATGGCCGCCCTCGCTCGCGTAGCACACGAGCGCCCGGTGGGAACGGGCGAGCTCGTGCCTCCCGGGCCGAAGCGGGCGGGCCGCGAGAAGTGCCGCGGCGGCTCTGCGGCCTTGTGACATGGCCTCGACCACCGTCGAGGGCCCCACCAAGGCGTCGCCCACCACCCAGAGACGGTCTCGCACGGAGAACGACGCTGCCTGCAGCCCGACCTCGCGGCCGAGTGAGAGCTTGCCGACCGGGTTGTGGAAGGCGAATGCGGACGCCGGGTTCGCCAGCACCCCCGAGCCGATCCACTGGCGGTCCGGCACACCTTGCGCCTGTCGGCGCACCGGGGTGCCGGGGAGCTTGGCCGCGAGCTCGGGATCCGGCCGGTAGCCCATCGCCATGACGACCAGGTCGACGTCGACGGTCTCGAGAGGCTGGTTGTCGAGCACCTTGGGCAGGCGGTCGGCGCGCTCCTGGTTGGTCGAAGCCAGCTGCGCCCTACGGACCCGACTCCCGTCCCCGTCGATCCGGGTGACCGTCCTCGCGAACCGGACGACGACGCCCTCCTCGCGCGCCTCTGCAAGCTCGTCGGGCCGGGCGAGGGAGAAGCGCTCGTCCAGCCAGTCGACGCACGTGGCGGAGAGGCCCAGCCGACGAGCCGTCCTGGCGACATCCATTGCCGTGTTGCCGGCGCCGAGCACCAGCACGTGCGGGCTGCGTCCTGCCTGGTCCGCGGGGTGCAAGCCCATCGCGGCGCGCCACGCCGGCACGCCGTCGTCGTCGCCGAACGCAGACTGCGCGGTCTTCAAGAACGTGGTCGCGTCGGTGACCCCGCCGAGGTCGGCGCCCGGGATCGGTAGGCGGACCGGAAGGCTCGCACCGGTCGCGACCACCACGGCGTCGTGCTGGGCCAGCAGCTCCTCGATGGCGGCTGCGTCGATCTCCACCCCGCAGCGCAGTGCCACGCCCGCCTCTTCGAGCTGGCCCCACGGCCGGGAGACCACCTTTTCGGGCAAGGTGAAGTCGGGGATCCCCCATCCGAGCAGCCCTGCGGGTACCGGGTCCCGCTCGTAGACGGTAACCGCCGCGCCCCCTTCCACGAGTGCCCAGGCGGCGCCGATGCCTCCCGGCCCTGCGCCGACGATGGCCACGGAGAGGTCCGCGTCGCCGCCGCGGCGGGGCGGCGGCACCGGGCTCTGGTCGGTCACGAACCGCTCGAGCTGGCCGATGGCGACCGGTGCCTCGCCGGCGAGCGACCACGTGCACGCGCCCTCGCACTGCGCCGACTGGTTGCACACGCGCGAGCAGATGTCGGGAAGCACGGACGTGCGCCGGAGGATCGTGTGGGCCTTGTCCAGGTCCCGCTCGGCGATCGCTGCGATGAACCCGGGGATGTCGTTGTGCGCCGGGCATCCCCTCACGCACGTCGGGTCCGGGCACGTGAGGCACCGCTGTGCCTCGTCCACCGCCTCGTCCCAGTCGCGCAGCCCTTGGCGGACCTCGCGCACGTCTGCGAGGATCGGCTCAGGGTGCAAGACCTCGGTGGTCACGCGGGTCCCTGCGAGCGCCGGCCCAGTGACCACGATCGCGCTGAACGGGCACGTGCGCACGCACTGGCGGCACCCGACGCAGCGCTCGTTGTCGGCGACCGCGACCCAGCGTCCGGGGTCCATGTCGAGCGCACCGGCGGGACAGCGGATGACGCACTCCTGGCACCCGGCGCAACGGTCCACCAGGACTTGCACCTGGGGCCGGTCCGTCGTGGCGGTTGGGTTCTCGGTCATCGTGATGGCCATCGAGCTCCTCCTCGTGAGTGGTCCGGCGACCGTCAGTTCGCCGCGTGCATGAGGACGTACAGCACGCTCGCCGCCGCCCCGCAGGCGAGGACGACGCTGAGCGTCGTCAACCGGACGGCGAGTGCGTTCTTGCTGACCGGCACCAGCTCCCGGCCGGTGATCCGCCACGTGGCCCACGCCGCCGCGGCGGTACCGGCGATGATCACGGCAACCTGGACCACAACGATCCAGCCGTTGGACAGGATGCGGAACTGGTAGATGGACGACGAGGTCGACATGAAGCCTGCGATGTGCGCGACCGCCGGCACCACCCGAGCCGAGTGCTTGAAGAACTTCGGCAGCTGACGGGCGAAGTAGTCGGCGCCCACCACCGGGATCAGCCCGTAGGCCATGGGGACGAAGAACGCCCGGAACCGCGAGGTCCGGTCCACGAAGCTGTCACGGTAGGTCTCGGGCACGTCCCCCCGGCCCAAGGTGCGTGAGACGAGCCAGACGATCCCCGCCAGGAGCAGGCTGATCACCGCGATGATGCCGAGGTAGTCGATCGGGTTCGGGTAGTGGGGGATCAGCGTGTAGCGGTTCAGCCAGTTGTCCAGCGCGGTGTAGGCGCTGGTCGCGTTGAACTGCTGGAAGACGACCAGACCCCAGAGCGCCGCGATGCCCCAGGCCACGTCGGCCCGGCGCCGGCGAGGGGCGACCACCGAGGTGAGGGGACGCTGGAGGAAGAGGCCCACGTTCCCTTC
>JAJYGM010000719.1 GCA_021785095.1 Actinomycetes bacterium | reverse complement strand
TCTCGGTCGACGTCGCCAACCGGAGCGGTGCTGCCGTCCGGGCCGCCGTGCGGTTCGCGATCAGCCCGGCGGGAGGCGGCCCGAGGGATCACCCCCTCGAGCCCATCGTCCGGGAGGTCGAGCTGGGGCCCGGGAGCGACACGCGCGTGACGCTCCTTCCGATCGACGAGCCTGGGTTACGGCTCGCCGACCCGCCCCTGTGGTGGCCGGCCGGGCTCGGTGACCAGCCGTTGTTCGATCTCGAGATCACCGCCGCCGCCGGCGGCGACGAGAGCGACCGCGTGGCGACCCGCTTCGGTGTCCGCTCGGTGAGAAGTGAGATCGCGGCGGGCGGGGGACGGCGCTTCTTCGTGAACGGGCGGCCCGTGCAGGTGATCGGCGCGGGCTGGGCACCCGACCTCTGGCTCCGTCACGACGACCAGCGACTGAGGGACGAGCTCTCGTACGCGACCTGGCTCGGGCTCAACGCCATCAGGCTCGAGGGAAAGCTCGAGAACCCCGAGATCTACGAGCTCGCCGACGAGGCCGGCCTCATGATGCTGCCGGGCTTCGAGTGCTGCGACAAGTGGGAGGCTCACGCAGGGTCGGGCGAGGCCTGGGACGAGCAGGACTTCGACGTGGCGGCGCGGAGCATGTCAGACGAGGCGTACCGCCTCGGGAACCACCCGTCCGTCGTCGGCTTCTTCATCGGGAGTGACTTCCCGCCCGAGCCGCGCGCCGCGCAGCTCTACCTGGACGCGCTCGCCGACGCCCGCTTCGACGTGCCGGTCGTGCCGTCCGCGACCGCCGAGGGCTCCGAGGTGGCAGGACCGTCCGGCATGAAGATGACCGGTCCGTACGCCTGGGTGCCGCCGGATTACTGGTACCGGACCGAGGAGAACCTCGGGGGCGCCATCGGGTTCAACTCGGAGACCGGTGCCGGGAACAACCTTCCCCGCCTCGCGAGCCTGCGGCGCTTCATGTCCGATGCTGACCTCGAGGCGCTCTGGCAGGAGCCGGCGTCGAAGCACGTCCATGCCGCGCCACCCTCGGAGTTCGACAACCTCGCGATCTTCCACCGCGCGCTCCGTGCTCGCTACGGCGAACCAGCGAGCCTGGGAGACTTCGTCCGCAAGGCACAGCTCATGAATTACGAAGCGGTGCGGGCGCAATTCGAGGCCTACCGTGCGCGTGACGGCGCCGGGCAACCGGCCACCGGGATGGTCTACTGGATGCTGAACAGCGCCTGGCCGAGCCTCAACTGGCAGCTCTGGGACTGGTATCTCGACCCGAGCGCCGCCTATTTCGCCGCCCGGCGGGCGAACTCTCCACTGCACGCGCTCTACGCCTACGACGAGCATGCCGTGGTCGTGTTGAACCGGACGGGCGAGCCAGTGAGCGTGCGCGCCTCGGCGGTGGTGCGGGACCTGGAAGGCGTCGCGCGCTGGGATCGCTCAGAGGTGCTGGAGGTCCCCGGCGACGGCGCCTGCGTCGAGGCGTACGGCGTCATGGTGCCCGGTGGCATCGGACCGACCTACTTCCTCGAGCTCTGGCTGGAGCTCGAGGACGAGGCCGTGGCACCGTCCCACGACGTCTACTGGCTCTCGACAGTGGGCGACGAGCTCGCCCTCGAGGAGACGAGCTGGCAGCACACGCCGGTCCGATCCTCCGCCGACCTTCGGGCGATGCAGGGCCTCCGAAGTGCCGTGCTGACGGCATCGGCGAGGACCGAGCCGGCTCGTGCCGTGCGCCTGCCACTGTGGGACACCTGCGGGGGGTGGGACGTGAGCGTGCGGATCGAGAACACCGGTGACGTGCCGGCAGTCGACGTGCACGCTTCCCTCCTCGACACCGAGTCGGGCAACCCCGTCGCGCCGCTCCTCTGGGACGGCAACGACGTCGTCCTGTTCTCTGGGCAGAGCGCGGTGCTGACGGCCTCGGTCCCGGCGCCGGCACGCGCTGTGGTGGCTCCGATGGAGCGGTGTGCAATGGTGGTGGAAGCGTTCAACCTCGACAAGCCCCTCCGCGTGGCGCCGGCGGTCTCGTGAGCTCCGCTCAGCCCTCCCGGAGCATGCGCAGCGCGAACTGGCAGTAGGTCGACACGACATCCCCGGCGGCGTAGCCGAGATCCGGGCTCCACCACTCCGCCACCCGGATCCCCATCCCGCCGATCGCAGCCGTGGCGAGCCAGGCGTCGGGGACGCTGAACACGCCGAGGCGCGAACCGCGCTCGATCACGTCGACGAAGAGCTGCTCGGACTGGGTCCGCACGGCTCGCACCGCGGTCCGGTTCTCCGGACCGAGCGCCTCGAGCTCACGGTTGCAGATCCGTGCGAGCAGCGGGTAGGTCAAGTGCATGAGCACGTGTGCCCCAACGAGGCGGACGAGCTGGTCCTCCGGGTCGTTGCCGGACTCGAGGAGTGCCTCGCGCAGCATCTGGTAGTGCTCCTCGTGACCGAGGAGCATGAGCTCGAACAGAAGGTGCTCCTTCGATTCGAGATGCGAGTAGAGCGAGCTCGCCTGCACGCCGGCGGCAGTCGCGACCTGGCGCACCGACACGCCGTGGTAGCCGCTCCGCCCGAAACGCACCAGCGCTTCCTCCAACAGCCTCCGATGCGTCCCGTCAGAGGTCGTTCGCGGCGGAAGGACGGGAAGGTCAGTCGGTGAGCTCTCGCTGGTCTGTGCCATGACGAGTGGCAATGGTATCAGTGACCGAACGATCGTTCACCGGGGAGCGACGGCTCTCAGCGGAGGTTTTGCACTGCTTGACAGGGTTTCGATTCCGTGACAAGGTACCGCTCGAACGAACGACCGTTCATAAAGGGAGGGGTTTCCGAGCTTGCAGGCAGACCTGTCGCTGCCCCGATTCAGCGACGTGCCCGTGCAAGGCGGGCAACTCCGCGTCGCGTCGTGGGGCACCGGGCCCCGCACGGTTCTCGGCGTTCACGGGATCACCGGGTCGTGCATGCAGCTCGCGCCGGTGGCACGGCTCCTGGACGAAGACGTGCGGATCGTGGTGCCCGACCTCCGCGGGCGGGGCGCCAGCAACGATCTGCCGGGGCCGTACGGGATCCTGAACCATGCAGCCGACTGCGCCGCGGTCGTGGAGAATTTCACCGACGGTCCGGTCGTCGCCCTCGGCGAATCCCTCGGGGGGTTCGTGTCGGTGGTGCTGGCAGCGACTCGCCCCGATCTCGTGGAACGCCTCGTGCTCGCAGACGGCGGGCTGCCGACGCCGGTGCCGAGCGGGCTCGACCCGGACGAGCTCATCCGTGCCGTCATCGGACCTGCGATCGATCGGTTGGACCTGCTCTTTCCAAGCCTCGAGGCATACCTAGACTTCTGGCGTGAGCACCCCGCGGTCAGCGAGGAGTGGAACGAAGACGTGGAGTGCTATCTCGAGTACGACCTGGAACCGACCGAGGGCGGGTTCCGGTCGAGGGCCCGGAAGGAGGCGGTGCACCAGGACGGGATCGACGTCCTCGCCGGGCACGAGCTGATCGCCCGGACGCTCGAGACGGTCAGCTGCCCGGTCACGCTCGTGCGGGCGTGCAGGAACCTCGTGAACGAGGAGCCTCCCCTCTATCCGGACGCGGTCGTCGGAGACTGGAAGTCCCGCCTTCCCGGCCTCGGCGATGAGCTCGTGACGGACACGAACCACTACACGTTGATGTTCGGGACGTGCGGGGCGAAAGCGCTGGCGGCGCACGTGCTCGCCGCCGGCGACCGTGGTGGCAGCGCCGATGGCTGAACCGGTGGCGTCTGCGAACATCCTCGAGATCGACGGCCTCAGCGTCTCCTACGGCGGTGTGCAGAGCCTCCACGGCGTCTCGCTCGCGGTCCCGGATGGGAGGGCGGCGTGCCTGCTCGGACCGAACGGCGCCGGGAAGACGACGCTGTTGCGGGCGGTCTCGGGCCTCCTGCCTTTCCACGGCGGGCGCGTGGCCCGCGGGCACGTGCGCTACCGGGGGGAGGACATCCGCGGGTGCGACGCCGCCGCCCTCGTGCGGCGCGGGATCGTCCAGGTGCTCGAGGGGAGACACGTCTTCGCGGAGTTGTCGGTGGACGAGAACTTGAAAGCCGGCGGCTTCTCGAGGAGCGATCGCGGCAGGAAGGCGCAGCTGCGTGCGGACGTGCTCGAGCTCTTCCCGGTCCTCGGCCAGCGGATGAAGCAGTCGGCGGGCCTGCTGTCGGGCGGCGAGCAGCAGATGCTCGCCATCGGGCGCGCGCTCATGAGCGATCCGAAGCTGTTGCTCCTCGACGAGCCGTCGCTCGGCCTCGCTCCGCTCGTGATCCGCTCCATCGGGCAGGCGCTGCGGCGCATCCACGACGCCGGCGTGGCGATCCTCCTCGTCGAGCAGTCGAGCGCGCTCGCTGTGTCCGTGGCCGAGCAGGGGTACCTGATCGACACGGGGACGATCCGAGCTTCCGGTCCGACGCGCGAGCTGCTGGCCGACGAGCAGGTTCGGTCCGCCTATCTCGGGGTGACCGGGTCGTGACCGAGACCGTCGTCGCGGTCGAGGACCTGAGCCTGCGCTTCGGCGCGGTGGCGGCGCTCTCCGAGGTGAGCTTCGAGGTCGCGCGCGGCGAGCTCTTCGCCGTCATCGGCCCGAACGGCGCCGGCAAGACCTCACTGTTCAACGTGCTGAGCTGCATCTACCCACCGACGTCGGGATCGGTGCGGTACCTCGGGCACGACATGGCGCGTCTCCGGCCGCACCAGCTCGCAGCGCTCGGCATCGCCCGGACGTTCCAGAACCTCGCCCTCTTCCCCCAGCTGTCCGTGCTGGACAACGTGCTCGTCGGAAGGACGGCGCGCATGAGGTCGGGCTGCGTCCGCGCCGGCCTGTCCCTGCCGTCGTCCCGGCGGGAGGAGCGCGCCAACCGCGAAGCGTCCATGCACGCTCTCGAGCTCGTCGGCCTCGGCACGGTCGCCGGCCGACCGGTCGGGATGCTTCCCTACGGGACGCGCAAGCGGGTCGAGCTCGCACGCGCCGTCGCGATGGAACCGACGCTGCTGTTGCTCGACGAGCCGGTTGCCGGCATGAGCCGGACCGAGCGCTCGGAGATCAGCGCGCTCGTGCGTGAGGTGCACGGCCGCCTCGCCTCGACGATCATCCTCGTCGAGCACGACATGTCGGTCGTCATGTCGCTTGCCGAGCGCGTGCTCGTGCTCGACTTCGGCAGGGCGATCACGTGCGGCTCGCCCCCGGAAGTCCAGGCGAACCCCGAAGTCATCCGCGCGTATCTCGGCGAGCCCGAGCCCGAGCCCGAGCCCGATCCCGCCGAGGTTGCCCCGTGACGACGTTCCTCACGCTGTTGTTCGCAGGGTTGGCGCTCGGCGGCATCTACGCGCTCGTCGCCATCGGCTTCACGGTGATCTACCGCTCGAGCCGGGTCATCAACTTCGCGCAGGGCGAGATGCTCGCCCTCGGCGCCCTCATCACGTCCTCTCTCATCTCGACCTACGGGCTGACCTTCTTCGCAGCTTTCCTCGTCGGCGTGACGGCGACCGCGATAGCGGGGTTCCTGTTCCAGTTCCTGGTGTTGCGCTTCGCCGTCGGCAAGCCGGAGTTCACGATCGTGATGCTGACGCTCGGGCTCGCCGCCATCCTGAACGCCGTCCTCGACTCCTCCTACGGCGCCATCCCGCGCCCGAACGGCGACCCGTGGGGGGCGAGCGTCGTGAAGATAGGCAGCGTCTCGGTGGAGTGGGTCCAGGTCTGGACGGTCATCACAGCGCTCCTCTTGCTCGTCCTCTTCTGGCTCTTCAACCAGCGGACGAAGTGGGGCATCGCGATACGCAGCGCCGCCACCGACCCGGAGGCCGCAGCGGCAGTCGGGATCCCGCTGCGCCGGGTGTACGCGACGTCGTGGGTGCTCGCCGGAGTCGTGGCCTGCGTGGGCGGTGTCTTCCTCGGCGGATACCCCAACAGCGTGAGCCCGTCGATCTCCGACGCGGCGCTGCTGGCGTTCCCTGCCATCATCCTCGGTGGACTCGAGTCGACGACCGGGGCCGTCATCGGCGGCTTCATCATCGGCGTCGTCCAAGAGCTCACCCAGGGCTACCAGCCGACGTACGTGGCATGGCTCGGCAGCGAGTTCTACACGATCGCGCCCTACGTCCTCATGATCATCGTCCTTCTCGTCAGGCCGCAGGGCCTGTTCGGCGAGCGCTCGGCGGAGCGGCTCTGATGGCGGGCCTCCCGCGCTCGGTCCTCGCAGCCGCCCGCCGCCGGCCGTCGGTCCCATGGACCGTCGCGGCCGCCGTCCTCGGGATCCTCCTCCCGTTCTTCGTGAACGCGTACTGGCTGTCGACCCTCGTGTTCGTCCTCATCGAGGCGCTCGCCGCCCTCGGGCTCGAGGTGCTGACCGGCCGGACGGGGCAGGTGTCGCTCGGCCACGCGGCATTCCTCCTCGTCGGCGCGTACACCGCCGCCATGCTCGGGGTGAACTTCCACCTCACCGCGGCGCTGTGGATCCCGGCTGCCGGGGTCGCGGCCGGGATCATCGGCGGGATCACGGCGTTCTTCTCGTTCCGGCTGCGCGGCCTCTACCTCGCGATCGTGACGATCGGGCTCGTCTACATCGGCCAGGACGTGGCACAGAACTGGACGACGGTGTCGGGTGGCTCGGGCGGGCGGTCGCTCGCGGCGCCGAGCTTCGGGGCGCTGCAGTTCTCGAAGGGCATCACGATCGCCGGGCTCGGCATCACGACGAACGGGCTCTTCTACTACCTCGCCCTCCTGCTGCTCGCGATCGCCATGTGGTACGTGCGCAACCTCGGCCGGTCCCGCAGGGGGCGGGACATGATCGCCGTCCGAGACCACGAGCTCGCCTCCGCCGTGCTCGGCGCGAACGTGAGGCGGACGAAGACGATGGCCTTCGTCGTGTCCTCGGTCATGGCAGGAGTCGCCGGGGCGCTCTACGGGTCGTTCCTCGGTTTCGTGCAGCCGAGCCAGTTCGACCTGCTGCTCTCGATCCAATTCGTCGTGATGATCGTCGTCGGCGGCATGGGGACCTTGTGGGGCCCGGTTCTCGGGTCCCTCTTCGTCGTCGGGCTCCCTGCCCTCCTCCAGAACGAGGTGGCGGCGTTGCCCTTCCTCGCCGGTGGCACGCGCACTTCGGGGATGCCGGTGTCCGACGCCTCCGCGATCGTCTACGGCGTCCTCCTCGTCGTCTTCCTGTTGGTCGAACCGCGGGGCGTCGTCGGCCTCGCTCAACGATTGGGGTCGCTCGCCCGGCGCCGGCGAGAGTTCTCAGAGGTTGCAGGCGCCACTCAGCTCACATCCGAACTCACATCCGAAGGGTAGGGAGGCACATGCAAACTCGCAGATTCAGAGCCGGTGCGCTCGCGGTGGCTGCGGTCGGGCTCGCGCTCGCCGGCTGCAGCAGCCGCACCGGGGGCAGCAGCACCAGTACCACGGCAGGCAAAGGCACGACCGCCAACAAGACCATGCAGACCGGTCCCGGTGTCGACTCGGCCAACAAGACGATCACACTCGGCGTGATCACGCCGCTGTCCGGCCCGGCCGCCCTCATCGGCAAGCCGCTCACGTACGGGCAGGAGTCCTACTTCAACTATGTGAACGCCCATGGCGGTGTCGACGGCTGGAAGATCAAGCTCGACATCAAAGACGACCAGTACTCGCCGGCGCTGCACGTCTCGGACTACAACGGCATGGTCGGCAGCGTGGCGTTCATCGCTCAGTCGCTCGGCAGCCCGACCACATCCGCGATCGAGAGCTCTGCCAAGGCGGCGGGCGTGCTGGTCGGCACGGCCGCACAGGACTCGTCCTTCGTGAACCAGTCGGTCAACCTCGTGATCGGGACTCCCTACGCCGTCGACGTCGCGAACTCCCTCTACTACCTGACTCACACGCTCGGGAAGGCGCACGCGAAGGTCGGCATCGTCTACCAGGGCGACGCATACGGCCAGGACGGGCTGAAGGGCTTCACCGCCGCGCTCAACGCGTACCACTTCGACAACGTCGGCTCGGCGACCTACGCCGTCACCGATACGTCGTTCACGTCGCAGGCGCTCGCCATGAAGAACGACGGTGCCCAGTACGTCGTGCTGACGGCCATCCCGACGGCAGCCGCCGGCATCATCGGCGCCGCCGCCGCCATCGGCTACCACCCGCAGTGGATCCTCCAGGGCCCGGCCTGGTCCGAGTACCTGATGACATCGAACGGTGGGTCGAGCGGCAGCGCGACGCCGATCGAGCCGGCGATGGTGGGTGCCTGGGTCCTCGGCTTCGAGGCCGCATGGGGCGACATGAGCGTGCCCGGCATGGCGCAGTTCCTGTCGATCCAGAAGAAGTACTTCCCGACGCAGGTGCCTGACGGCTACTACATGTTCGGCTACTGCCTCGCAGAGGTGGAGACGAAGGTCCTCGCCGACGCCATCGCCGCGAAGAACCTGACCCGGGCCGGCATCCTGAGCGCGAAGGAGCACCTCGGCTCCTTCGACTTCGGTGGCCTCATCCCGCCGGCGACCTACACGCCGTCGAACGGGCCGGCAGCGCGTGAGACAGACATCGCCCTCGTCGACAAGACGGCGCCGGGCTTCCTCAAGATCATCAAGCCGTACTTCGAGAGCGACGTCGCGAAGACGATGACGTTCACGGGCTGAGCCTGCTCTGGCCGGGCCCGGACGTCGTGCCCCCGCGACCAGTGCCGGGCCCGGCCGAGCGACGGCTGCCCGAGACGGCGGCAGCCCCAGCCGGCCGCGGTAGCCCCTGCCGCGCCGCACTAACTTCGCCGGGGTGACTGTCACCGCCACCTCCTCCCTCGAACGCACGCGCCTCGGGAACGGGCTCAGGGTCGTCGTCGCTCCGGACCGATCGAGCCCGCTCGTCGCTGTCGCCGTCGTCTACGACGTCGGGTTCCGGAGCGAGCCCGAGGGCAGCACCGGCTTTGCCCACCTCTTCGAGCACATGATGTTCCAGGGGTCGGCCAACGTCGGGAAGGTCGAGCACGTCCGCATCCTCGAAGGAGCCGGAGGCGTGTTCAACGGGCACACCCAACCGGACATCACCGCCTACTACCAGGCGTTGCCGCCGGGCGGCCTCGAGCTCGCCCTCTTCCTCGAGGCGGACCGCATGCGCTCGCTCGCCGTGAACCAGGAGAACCTGGCGAACCAGATCTCGGTCGTGAAGGAGGAGATAAAGGTCAACGTGCTCAACCAACCATACGGTGGCTTCCCCTGGATCGTGCTGCCGGAGCTCGCGTTCGACCTCTACCCCAACTCCCACAACGGCTACGGCGACTTCGCCGACCTGGAGCGGTCGACCGTCGAGGCGGCGATGGAATTCTATGGCCGGTACTACGCCCCCTCGAACGCCGTTCTCGTCGTCTCCGGCGACTGCGATGGGCCCGAGACGATGGAGCTGGCGGAGCGCCACTTCGGCGACATACCGGCTCGCTCCGTGCCTCCGCACGGACCCTGGCCTGAGCTGCCGCTGGCCGATGAGCGCCGCCGGACGATCAACGATCCCCGCGCGCCGCAGCCGGCGTTCGCCATCGGGCTGCGGGTTCCCGACCCGATCGCGGACCTCGAGGGCTTCCTCGCCCACATGGTCGTAGGAAGCGTCCTGGCGGACGGTGAAGCGAGCCGGCTCCGGTCGCGGCTCGTGCACCGTGACCGCCTCGTGACCGACGTGTCGTGCTCGATCGGGGTGTTCGGCGACGACGGCCTCTTCATGCGCGACCCTGTGCTGTTCAAGACCGTGGTGCAGCACCCCGGCGCAGCCACGACGCGGGCCATCACGAAGGTGATCGACGAGGAGGTGGAGCGGCTGGCCTCCGACGGCCCGACCACCGACGAGCTCGAGCGGGTCGCCACGAGCTACGCGGCGGCGTACTGGCGTGGCGTCGACTCCGTGCTGAACCGGTCGGTGGCGCTTGCATGCCTCGAGGTGATCCAGGGTCGGGCCGAGCTCGCGGCGGAGCTGCCCGAGCGACTGGCCGAAGTGGCCGCCGGACGAGTGGCCGAGGCTGCAGGAGCGCTCGCCAACCAGCGGAAGGCAGTCGTCGAGATCAAACCGGGTGCGACCCGTGCGACGGGTGCGACCCGCACGGCCGGGAGGGCCTGTCGATGAGCGCGCCGAGGCCCGAGCTCGGCCAGTTCCGACCGCCGCGGCTGCCGTCGCTCGTCGAGGAGCAGCTAGCCGGCGGTCTGCACGCCATCGCCGTGCGGCGTGCCGGCGTCCCGCTCGTCGAGGTGCGGCTCGTGTTCCCCCTCGGCCTGGCGCAGCTGACGCACCCCGCAGGGCCGCTCGTGCTGTCGGAGTCGATCCTCGCCGGGACCCGCCTGCACGATCGCGAATCGCTCGCGACCGAGCTCGAGCACCTCGGTGCGACGCTCGAGGCGTCGCTGTCCGGCGACCGGCTCGTGATCACCGCTTCGGCGCTCGCGACCAACTCGACCGGTCTCCTCGGCCTCGTCGCGGAAGTCCTCACCGGGGCCACCTACCCGAAGGGTGAGGTCGAGGCGGACCGTCAGCGGACAGCCGACCAGGTCATCGTCCTCCTCAGCAGGCCGGAGATGCTGGCCGAGGAGGCCTTCGCGGCGCGTCTGTTCGGCCGCCATCCGTACGCCACGCCGATCCCGCGTCCTGACGCCCTGGTGCGGGTGAGTGCCCCCGCCCTGCGGTCGCTACATCGCGCCGTGCTCCAGCCGAGCACGGCGCACGCTGTGCTCGTGGGTGACATGCAGCCGCGGCGGGCGCTGAGCATGCTCGAGACTGCGCTCGCAGAGTGGCTCGCCGCGGCCGAGGTGGTGGACGTCGATCTGCCCGCCGTGTCACCGGTGCGCCCAGGGGGGCTCGACCTCGTACCGCGCGCAGATGCCGTGCAGAGCAACATCCGGATCGGCGGCAACGCCGTGAGGCGGAGCCACCCTGACTGGGCGGCTCTCTCGCTCGCCAACCAGATCATGGGGGGCATGTTCACCTCGCGGCTCACCACGAACCTCCGTGAGCGGAACGGGTACACGTACTCGCCGAGGAGCGGCTTCGAGCATCGGCGGGCAGGATCGACCTTCTCCATCGCGGCCGACGTGGCGAGTGAGGTGACAGCTGCCGCCCTCATCGAGGCGCGGTACGAGCTCGGGCGGCTCGTGACCGGCGGCGTGACCGACGAGGAGCTCGAGACGGCCAAGCGCTACGCCGTCGGCTCGTGGCTGTTCCAGACTGCAACCCAGAGCGGCCTCGCCTCCACCTTGGCGGCACTGGCTGCCGGCGGGATCGGGCCGGGATACCTGACGGGCTACCCGGCCGCGCTCCTGCGCACCCGGCGGCAGGAGGTTGACGAGGCCGCACGGCGCTATCTCGCCCCGGCGAGGCTGGCGACGGTCATCGTCGGTGACGCCGGCGTCGTGCAGCACGGGATCGAGGCGATCGACGAGGTCCGGCTCCTCGGCACCGCCGGCGTCTGAGCCGGCAGCACGTCCCGCTTCTCAGGCCTCGGGGACCGTCTCGACCTCGAGCACAGAGCGCAGCAGGTGCTCCACCTCGGCCGCCGTCCGGCTCGGGTGGCGCCTGAGGTCGATCGAGGCGTGGATCCAGGCGCGCCCGAGCAGTCGAGGGTCCTGCCCCGATGCCTCGCGGAGCTCGCGCACGCGCCCGTCCCCGTCCAGCATGGGGTCCAGGGCGAGGCGGACGGCCGTTCCGATCAGCGCCTCCACCTTCGGGTTCGCTGCGCGCCGGCGAGCGGCGGCCGAGGCGGGCGCGCTTCTTTCGAGCAGGGCAACCGACATCGGAACCTCCATCCCCACACCGTGCCGGGCTCGAACGCTCGGTCCTTGCCCGCATCTTCCTCTGCGAAGCATCCGCCCGGGCAGGGCCGAAGGTCCCGAAACACGACGTGACCTTCTCCCCTTCACCCTCCGCTCCGGCGGGCTCACAGTGGGGACCGGAACGCCCGTGCCCGAGATCACGAGAGGTTCCGGGAGGAGCGCATGACAGGTGTCAGGAGCGAGGTCGTCCGAGACGGCGTCGACCTTCGCGCCGACGTGCGGGAGACCCACATCTCGATCCTGTTCTTCGCCGGCGAGCGCGTGTACAAGATGCGGAAGGCGGTGCGGTTGGGTTTCTTGGACTTCGAGGATGCAGAGGCGCGCAAGGCGGACTGCGCCGCAGAGGTCGAGCTGAACCGCCGGCTCGCCCCCGACGTCTACCTCGGGGTCGGGGGCCTCGTCGACGAGCGGGGCGAGGAGAACCCGGCCGTCGTCATGCGCCGCCTTCCCGATGAGCGGGCGCTGTCCGAGCTCGTCTCTTCGGGGGCCGACGTGTCAGATGAGGTGAGGCAGGTCGCGCACACGATCGCGGCGTTCCACGAGCGGGCGGAGCGCTCCCCGGCGATCTCCGCCGCCGCCTCCCCCGAGGCCGTCGCACGCCGCTTCGAGGACCTGTTCGCCGAGGCTCGACCTTACGTGGGCGGCGCGCTCGAGGCGGAGGCGAACAGCTTCGTCCAGCGTCTCGTGCCGGCTTACCTCGACGGGCGCCGGCGACTGTTCGAGCAGCGCGTCTCGGATGGCCGGATCTGCGACGGGCACGGCGACATCCAGGCGAGCGACGTCTTCTGCCTGGACGACGGGCCGAGGATCCTCGACTGCATCGAGTTCGGCGACGAGCTTCGCCACGTCGACGTGGTCGAGGACGTGGCGTTCCTCGCGATGGACCTCGAGCAGATGGGCGCGCTCCCGGCGGCGGAGCAGCTCGTCCGCCGCTACTGCGAGCTCACCGGCGAGACGGCTCCGAGGTCGCTCTGGCACTTCTACATCGCGGAGCGGGCGTACGTCCGGGCGGTCGTGACCTGCTTGCGCGGTGCCCAACGCGGCGCTGTCGATGCCGGCGCCGCCAGAGGCTTTCTGAAGCTGGCCCGTCGCCACGTCGGCCTCGCGACCGTGCGCCTCGTGCTCGTCGGCGGCCTGCCCGCAAGCGGCAAGAGCACGGTGGCTGATGGCCTCGCCGACGCCTGCGAGGCGGTGGTGCTGCGGACGGATGAAGTCAGGCACGACATCCACGCCGACGTGGGCGGTCCACAGGCGGCTGTCGAGGACAGGTACAGCGCCGCCGCGGTCAGCGCCGTGTACGCCCGCCTGCTCGAGGAGGCGGGCACGCTGCTCTCGACCGGCCAGAGCGTGGTCCTCGACGCCACCTGGTGGTCGGAGCACCATCGGGTGGCGGCGCGGAAGCTGGCCGAGCAGACGTCGAGCGAGTTGCACGAGCTGCGCTGTGAGGCAAATGAGAGCGTCGCGACCGAGCGGCTGTGCAGGCGTGACCGCGAAGGGTCGAGAGCGGCGAGCGGGTCGGAGGCCACGGTCGCTGTCCGAGCGGCGATGGCCGAGCGCTACGAGCCGTGGCCGGGGTCCACCGTGCTCGACACCTCCGGATCGCCCGCCAAGGCGGTCGAAGCTGCCGTGCGGGTCGTGTTTCGGGACCTTTGACCCTGTCGACACTGTCCGCCGGCGCGCCGAGAATGGGCTCGAGAAGCTTGAGCACTCGCGCCGGCGAGGCGGCGAGCCGAGGCGACGCGAGGAAGCGGGAAGGAGAGACGCGATGAACGCGGCACCAGGCGATCGGCTCGTCGTGAAGGGTCACCACGTGGGTGAGCCGGACCGGGACTGCAAGATCCTCGAGGTCAGAGGGCGAGAGGGGGGACCGCCGTACTTCGTGCGGTGGGACGACGATGGTCACGAGGGCCTCTTCTTCCCCGGCAGCGACGCCTCGGTCGAGCACTTCCCGGCCGGAACGGCGAAGTCCCGAACCAAGGCACACAAGGCACAGAAGGCACCGAAAAGAGCAGCTAGCTGACCTCTCCGTCCGAGGAGGCAATTCGGACGCCGGACGTTGCGGGGGTGGCCCGTCCCCGGCGCAGTCTGGGTGTCGTGCCCCGACAAGGGGACGTTTGCCTCTACTGCGGCCGTGAGGGCGGCCCCATCATCGCAGTGTGAAGAGGTTGCCGGTGGCGCTCGCTCTTGCGGGTGGGATGCTGCTCGCGGCGTGCGCGGGCGGGAGTGGCGTGAGCTCGCAGACGAGCAGCCCGCACGTGCCGTCCGGCACGACTCCTCCGACGACGGCGGCGCCGTCACCTCCGCCGCGCCCACCCTCGACGACCACCCCGACGACCACTCCGCCGTCCACGACGACCCCTACGACCCCTACGACTCCTACGACCCCTACGACTCCTACGACCGTCCCGACCCCGACCACCGTGCCACCGCCGGCGACGGAGCTGCTCTCGCTCGGTGACACCGGACCGGCCGTGCTCACCCTGCAGGACCGACTGAGCGCGCTCGGCTACTGGCTCGGCACCCCCGACGGCGTCTTTGGGGATTCAACACAACAGGCCGTCTACGCGTTGCAGAAAGCGGCTTCGATCGCTCGGGACGGCGTCGTCGGCCCAATCACCCAAGCCGCGCTCGAGAAAAGGGTCGTGCCCACTGCGCGCTACGCACCGGGCCGCGTCGTCGAGATCGACCTCACGCCGGATCTCCTCATGATCGTCGACAACGGCAAGCTCGAGTACACGCTCAACACCTCGACGGGCGGCGGCTACACCTACACGAGCGACGGCGTCACGCAGGTGGCGGAAACGCCCGTCGGCGTCTTCCACATCTTCCGGGCGGTTGACGGCATGGTCGTGTCAGACCTCGGGGAGCTGTGGCGGCCGCGCTTCTTCTACTCGGGCTATGCGATCCACGGGAACCCGTCTGTGCCGCCCGAGCCGGTCTCCCACGGGTGCGTGCGAGTGAGCAACGAGGCCGTCGACTGGGTCTGGGCCGAGAACCTGATGCCGATCGGCATCGAGGTGTGGGTCTTCTGACACTGCGCCGAAGGAGGCACGAGATGACGACCGAGCCAGTGGTGGAGGCAGCGACCGGCGGGATCGAGCGCCCGTTGCTCGACCGCCCGGTGGGCGAGCTGATGACGACGCCGCCCGTGTTCGCCGATCCCGAGCAGACCGTCCGCACGATCGCGCAGGCCATGGCTTCGGAGGGCGTGGGGTCGCTCATCCTCATCCGCCCGGACGGGCCCTCCGCCATCGTCACCGAGCGCGACCTCGTCCAGGCGGTCGCGGACGGGATCGACCCCGACACGACATGGGCGGTCGAGGTCGCTTCGGACGGTCTCGTGAGCGTCTCGCCCGAGGACTCGGTCGCGGAGGCCGTCGAGGAGATGGTGAACCTCGGGATCCGGCACCTCCCGGTCAAGGTCGGCGGCACCGTGATCGGGCTCGTGAGTGCCGGCGACCTTCTCGTGGCGATCGCCTCCGAGCGGTCCTGACCTCGGGAAGTGAGGTCCCGAGGGCCAGACCCCTGAGACGGTGACTTCCTACTCTGCGCTTGCGCCGGAGGACGTGTACGGCGCTCTGGCGTCGTCTCCCCGGGGTCTCTCTGCAGCAGAGGCCACAGAACGGCGCGCGGCTGGCGGGCCGAACCGGCTCCCGCCGGCAGGCGGGCGTTCCGTCCTCGCCGAGCTGGCATCGCAGTTCACGAACATGTTCGCCGTGGTGCTGCTGGTCGCTGCAGGCCTCACGTTCCTCACCTACCTGCTGAGCCGTCCCCGCGACGTCGCCAACTTCGACCTGGCGGCCGGGATCATCGGGGTCGTGATGATCAACGCGGTCATCGGTTTCGGGCAGGAGCACGCGGCGGAGCGGACGGCAGAAGCGCTCCAGGCGATGGTGCCAACGACGGCGAGGGTGGTCCGCGACGGCGGCCTCGAGG
>JAJYGM010000561.1 GCA_021785095.1 Actinomycetes bacterium | reverse complement strand
CGAGGCTCAGCCGGCCGCAGCGTCCTCGCAGCGAGCGGGCCCCGACGCCGTGCGCGGCAATGGGCAGGTGGGAGGCGGTGCAGGCCCGGGTCAGGGCCGGAAGCTCGGGCGCAACGACCCGTGCTGGTGCGGGAGCGGCAAGAAGTACAAGCTCTGCCATGGCGCAGCCTGAGGCACGCGACCCCGCCGCTGAGATCGAGGCGCTCGCGGCGCGGGTGAGCGAAGCGAGGGAGTACCTCGGCATCGAGCCGATGCGGGCACGCCGCGCCGAGCTCCTGGAAGAGGCGGCGGCTCCCAGCCTCTGGGACGATCCCGAGCGCGCCCGTTCGGTCACGACCACGCTCGGGAGGGTCACCGACGACCTCGAGCGCTTCGACGCGCTCTCGTCGGCGCTGGACGACGCGCGGGTGCTCGCCGAGCTCGTCGCCGAGGCGGCGCAGGGCGGGGCCCCCGACGAGGGCCTCGCCAAGGAGCTCGTCGCCACCGTCGACACGCTCGGCACGCGCGTCGGGCAGCTCGAGCTCGAATCGCTCTTCTCGGGAGAGTACGACGACCGGGACGCGGTGTGCGAGGTCCACGCCGGCGCGGGCGGCACCGACGCGCAGGACTGGGCGGAGATGCTGCTGCGCATGTACCAGCGGTGGGCGGAACGCCGCGGCTTCGCCGTGGAGGTCGAAGAAGCGACCCCGGGTCAGGAGGCGGGGCTCCTGTCGGCGACGTTCATCGTGCACGGCCGGCACGCCTACGGCCTCCTCAGCACCGAGCGAGGGGTCCACCGTCTCGTGCGAATGTCGCCCTTCGATTCCCAGCGTCGTCGCCAGACGAGCTTCGCGTCCCTCGACGTCGTGCCGTTCCTCGAGGGCGTGTCGGATGTGGAGATCGACGAGAAGGACCTCCGCGTCGACACCTACCGCTCGTCGGGCGCCGGTGGCCAGCACGTGAACAAGACCGACTCCGCCGTCCGCGTCACCCATCTGCCGACCGGCATCGTGGTCGCGGTGCAGAACGAGCGCAGCCAGCACCAGAACAAGGCGAAGGCGTTGCAGATCCTCGCCGCGAAGCTCGCCGAGCTCGCCCGCGCGGAGCGTCAGGCCGAGCTCGAGTCGCTCGGCGGGGAGCGGACCGAGAACGCATGGGGCAACCAGATCCGCTCCTACGTGCTCGCGCCGTACCAGCTCGTGAAGGACCTCCGCACGGGGGTCGAGACCGGGAACGTGGACGCCGTCCTGGACGGCGACCTGGACGCGTTCATGGAGGCCGAGCTGCGGCGGATCCGGGGCACCTAGGTCCCCAGACGCAGGTCATGGCGACATTTGCGCCGATCATGTGACCTCGGAGACGGGGCTGGATAGGCTTTCGGCCGATCCCACGTCCGCGGCTTCTTCACAGACGGGCGCTCGCCACGCCATCGATGCCGGACGGAGACATCCCCAGATGATCCGATTTCAAAACGTCACCAAGACCTACAAGAACGGCACCGTCGCGTTGCGCGACGTGTCGATCGAGATCGAGAAGCAGGAGTTCGTCTTCCTCGTCGGGGCTTCGGGCTCGGGCAAGACGACGCTCATCCGCCTCCTGCTGCGCGAGGAGCTCCCTGATTCGGGACGGATCTGGGAGGCTGGCCGCGACATCGTCCACCTTCCGAAATGGCGCGTCCCCTACCTTCGTCGGAACATCGGCTGCGTCTTTCAAGACTTCCGGCTCCTCCCGAACAAGACCGTCTTCGAGAACGTCGCCTTCGCGCTCGAGGTGATCGGACGCCCGAAGCACGTCGTCGCCAACCAGGTCCCCCAGGTGCTCGAGCTCGTCGGGCTCGCCAAGAAGCGGGACAACCTCCCGAGCGAGCTCTCTGGTGGCGAGCAGCAGCGCGTGGCCGTCGCGCGGGCCTTCGTGAACCGTCCCCTGATCCTGCTCGCCGACGAACCGACCGGGAACCTCGACCCGAGCACGAGCCAGGGCATCATGCAGCTGCTCGACCGCATCAACCGGACCGGCACCACGGTCGTCGTGGCGACCCACGACGAGGTGCTCGTGAACTGGATGCGGCGCCGGGTGATCGAGCTCGACCGTGGCACCATCGTCCGTGACCAGGCCCGGGGCGTCTACGGGATCGAGGGCAGCCCGGCGGCCACGCTCAGCCCGGCGGCCACGCCGAGCCCGCTGCCTACGGCGAGCCCGGCGGCCACGCTCACCCCGGCGGCCACGCCGAGCCCGGCGCCAACGTCGAGCCCGCCGGCCGCCGCGGGTCCCGCGGCCGCAGCTTCGACCGTTGGATCGCCGAGCGGCAGGGTGCCCGCGGTCGCCGGCGCGCGTCGCGCTCGTGGGCAGGAGCGCGCCTGATGCCGGTCTCCGCCGAGTACGTGGCGAGGGAGACGGCGTCCAACCTCTGGCGCAACCGCCTCATGACGGTCGCCGCGGTCCTCACGGTCGCGGTCTCGCTCTCGCTCGTGGGAGCGGCGCTCCTGCTCAAGCAGGGTGCCACCCGCGCCGAGGCCGAGTGGCAACGCGGCACCGAGGTGATGGTGTGGATGAAGCCCACAGCGAGCACGAACGAGATCGGCGCGGTGGGAAAGCAGCTCGGCGCGCTCCCCTACGTCGACCAGCCGTGCACCTTCAGGACACACATGTACGACTTCTTGGAGGCGAAGCGCCTCGTGGGGTCCGTCTGGGGGGAGGCGGGCGTCACCCCGAAGGAGACCCCGACGTCGTGGCGGTGCACCCCGGTCCATCCGCAGGACGCGACCGCGGTGATCCGGGAGTTCCAGGGGCAGCCGGGGGTCTTGGTCGTGAGCGCGCCGCTCACCCAGATCCGCACCGAGCAGCACGTCATCGAGATCCTCCAGTGGGTGTTCCTCCTCGTCGCGCTCGTCCTGTTGGTGTCTGCGGCCGTGCTGATCCTCAACACCATCCGCATGGCCATCTTCGCCCGGCGGCGCGAGGTGTCGGTGATGAAGCTCGTGGGCGCGACGAACTGGTTCATTCGCCTCCCGTTCATGTCGGAGGGCCTGGTCCAGGGCCTCCTCGGGTCCGGCGTCGCGGCGGCCGTCGTCTACGGGCTGCACGTGATCCTCGACCGGATCGGCTCGAGCACATCGGGCTCGGTCCTCGCGCAGATGCGCATGACCGGGTGGGAGGTGTTCGTCACCGACGTCGTCGTGGTCGTGATCGGCGTGCTGATCGGCACGGGCGGATCCGCGATCGCGATCAGCCGCTTCCTGGACGTCTGAGCTCCCTCGGACGCTCGCTTGCCGCTCGTCGGGGGCTGCGACGGCGCCCGGTCGCCCCGGCGCGGCAGCGGACGACGGC
>JAJYGM010000679.1 GCA_021785095.1 Actinomycetes bacterium | reverse complement strand
GGATACCTCATCGGCGACGACCTCTTCGACGGGCTGCGCGCCCGGGGCCGGCTCTCCTCGGCCGGCTTCTGCACCCGGCGTGCACGCCGTCTCCGGCCCTCGGCTGTCCTCGTCCTCGTGGTGACGACAGCAGTCTCGGCCGCCGTCCTGCGGCCGCCCGAGGTGCCCCCTGTCGAGCGGGACGCACTGGCGGCCACGGCCTATGTCGCCGACCACCGCTTCGCTGCCGAGGCGAAGAACTACCTGTCCGGCCACGCCACGAGCCCGTTCCTGCACCCGAAGGCCGGTCGCCGGCCCGGGCGGTCTCTTGATCGCCGTCACTTTCCTGGCTGCCACAACTGAGCACCGGGCCAGAGGCCCGAGCCGGGCTCTGGCGCCCACAGGTCTTGACTATCTCTCCAAGGTGGTCATACTTCGGGGCTGTGGGTGCGGGGGCTGTCGTCCTCACGCCGCCGACGAAGGTGGGCGACGCAGAGAGTCGTCCGCCGCCTGTGTCGGCGCGGCTGCTGGGTTCTTTCGCGGTGTGGGTGGAGGAGCGAGAGGTGGAGGGCTGGCCGCGCCCTCCGGCTCGGCGGCTGGTGCAGCTGCTGTTGATGGCAGAGGGGCACAGGGTCACCAGGGTCGAGGCGGCGGGGGCGGTGCTGCCTGACGCTCCCCCCGAGCAGTGCCGGCGGGCGGTGAGCAAGGCGTTGAGCCAGGCCCGCGAGGTGTTGGGGGCGAGGGCGATCGTGGCCGAAGGTGCCTATTTGCGCCTGGGCGGCGAGGTGGGAACCGACCTGGACGAGGTTCGTGGCGGGTTGCGCTCGGCGTTGGGGATGGGGTCCGGGGCGGCAAGGCGACGGCTGCTCGAGAGGGAGTTGGAGCGAGTGTCGCCGCTGCTGCCAGGCGAAGCGGACGCCGACTGGGTGGGTAGTCCGCGCCGGCAGCTCGGGGAGCTGGTGAGGGCTGGGCGGGTGGCCTTGGCGGAGGAGATCGAGTCGGCGTCGGGATCGACGGAGGGGTGGGAGAGTGCCTTCGAGGTGGACCGCTCCGACGAGGAGGTTGCGGTCGGCCTGATCGGGGCTCTTCGCCGGACCGGGGCGGACGCCCGGGCCGTCCAGGTGTACCGGGCGTGCCGCGCCGAGCTGACCCGGCATGCCGGTGCGAGTCCTTCGGCCCAGCTCCAAGACGCGGTTCGGGGTCTCTTCCCGGTCGCCCCCGAGCCGATGGGTGTCGGGGGTGGCCTGTTGGGGCGCGACGCTGAGATGAAGTCGATGCTGGGATGGCTGCGCGGGGCCGAGGACCACGCCGGGGGGGCGGTGTTGGTGTCGGGGCTGGCGGGGATCGGCAAGACGGCGATCCTGGAGGCGGTGTCCGCCTCGCTGCGCCAGCAGGGCTGGCGGGTGGGTTGGGCGGTGGCCGGTGCCGGCGACGAGCTGGTGCCCTATTCGGCTTTGCGGGCGGCATTGGCCGATGTGCTGGGCTCGGCTCCATCGGGGGTGGGGGTCCCTGCTTCCATCCGGGCGCTTCTCAGGACGGGCGGTCGTCGACGATCAGAGGTCCGCTGGGCACTGCCGATCCTTGCGGCGGATCTGGCCGGTTTGTTGGATCGCCTGGCTGCGGCCGCCCCGGTGCTGTTGGTCATTGACGATGTGCACCGCTGTGATTCCGCGACCCATGACCTGGTTGGTCGGGCAGTGACCGCCAGACCGGCCCGGTCGTGGTCGCTGCTCATGTCGGCTCGAACCGACGAGCCGGGTCGTGCGGTGCCGGTGCTTCCCAACGAGGTGTTGGTGCTTGGCCTGGGAGGCCTTGAGGTGTCGGTGGCGCAGGCACTGGCCCGCCGCCACCTGGAGTCGGCGGGGGTGGCGCCGGAGCGGCGGGAGGAGCTGGCGACCCTCGTGGGAGGCTGGAGCGGGGGTAACCCGTTGTTTCTGGTCGAGCTGGTCCGCCACGTGGCCGCAGGGGGGGTGGTGTCGGCTCAACAGATCGGCTCGGTGCCCGCACGGGTGGTGGAGCTCTTCGAGCAGCGGCTGGCAGGGTGTTCGACCGGGGCGCGGTCGACCCTGCCGCTCGTCGCGCTGGCCGAGCCGCACACCGACTTGGCGCTGGTTGCCGAGCTGGAGCAGACCCTGGGCCTCGACCGGGCTTTGGCGGCGGGGGTGATCGACGAGCTGGTCTCCTCGGCGGTCGTGGTCTGGACGAGAGGGAGGCTGCGTCTGTCGCACCCTTTGTGGCGCCAAGCCGCCCTCTCGAGGTTGAACCCGCTGCGCCTGGCCAGCTTGCACAGTCAGATCGCCGACGCCTTGGACCGCCTTCCCGGCCGGGAGCTTGTGGCAGCCGGCCACCGCATCGGGGCGTTTCGCTCCGTGCCGGTGGCGGACTATGCCGAGGCCGCTGCGCGCGCCGGGCTGGACGCCGGGCACGTTGCGCGCAGCCTGGTGGCTGACGACTCAGCGTTGCAGCTGCTGGCAGCAGCCCTGGCCGCGTTCGAGGCGGTTCCGGCCAGCCGCCGTCGGAAGCTCCGCCGAGCGGCATTTGCGGGGTGGATGGACATCGGCCATATCCGCAGCGACCGACTGGAGCTCGACGCTGCCGCCGCCGCATTCGAGCAGGCGCTTGGGCTGGCAGGGGGTAACAACGAGTTTGCCGCCGGCTGCAGCGCCTTGGGCGGGGTGTGCTACAAGCGCGGCGACTTCGAGCAGGCTGAGGCCACCTATGAGCGTGGGCTGCGCCTGGTTGCCGGGAGATCGGTGTGGGCCCAGGCTCGTCTCGGGGCTGACATTGCCTGGGCTCGCCACCGCCGTGGCGATGTCGACGCTGCCCTTTCGGGTCTGGCCGCCGCCGCTGCTCAGTTCGCCTCGACCAAGGACAAGGTGAGCACGTCTCGCTGTTTCGATCTGCTCGCGGTGCTGTTGCAGGCGGCGGGTCGTCTCGACCAGGCGTTCGCCGCCTCCGACAGGGCCTTGGCCATCGCCGAGCGCTGCAGGGACGTTCGTCTGGTCCCCAGCCTGGCCATTCACCGCTCGGGGCTGTTGCTCGCCGCCGGCTCGGCCGCCCAGGCCGAGAGCGAGGCTCGCCGCGCGCTTCGAGCGGCCCGCCGTATCGGCGACCGTTATGTGGAGACAGTGGCCCAATGGCAGCTGGCGGATTGTCTTGACGCCACCGGCGATCTCCAGGGTGCGCTCGCATGCCGTCGGAGCGAGCAGGCGGTGCTGGCCGAGCTGGGCAACAAGGTCCACCTGTCTCGCTGCCTGTCCCATCAGGCCAGCCTGCTCCACCGGCTGGGCCGAGGCCGCGAGGCCCTCGATCACGCCGCCCGGGCGCG
>JAJYGM010000160.1 GCA_021785095.1 Actinomycetes bacterium | reverse complement strand
GCGCCTACCGAGCGCGAGAGCGTTGCGCGCGTAGAAGGCGGCCATCTCCCGGTCCGCGCGGAACTCCGAGTACACGGGTCCCTGCGGGACGATCTGGACGCTCGCACCGGTCGCGACGGCACCGGCCTCGAAGCAGCGGTGGACGCGCGGCTCCCATGTCGACAGGGATTCGAGGTCGCTCGCCCGGACGTAGTACTTGGCGCGGGTGTGCGCCGGGACGATGTTGGGGGCGGCGCCGCCGAGCGTGACGATGCCGTGCACCTGGTCGCCGGGTGCCGCGTGCTGGCGCAGGAGCCCGACGGCGACCTGGGCGACGGTGATCGCGTCGGCGGCGTTGACACCGAGCTCGGGGTAGGCGGACGCGTGCGCGGCGCGGCCGGTGTAGTCGACGTCGAAGTGGGACACCGCGAGGCACGGCATCTGGAGCAGCTCGGAGGGCCAAGGATGGACCATGAGCGCCGCGTGGAGACCGTCGAAACCGCCGCGCTCGAGCATGAGGATCTTCCCCCCGCCGCCTTCCTCGGCAGGCGTGCCGAGCACCCGGACGGTGAGGCCGAGACCGTCGGCGACGGCCGCGAGCGCGAGCCCTGCCCCGACGGCCGCGGCTGCGATGACGTTGTGCCCGCAGGCATGGCCGACCTCGGGGAGTGCGTCGTACTCGCAGCAGATCCCGACGACGAGCGGACCGCTGCCGTACGTGGCCGAGAAGGCCGTGGGCAGGTCGCACACGCCCGCGGCGACGTCGAACCCACCGGCCGCGAGCGCCTCCGCACACCACGCTGCGCCGTGCTCCTCCTCGAAGGAGAGCTCGGGGTGGGCGTGGATGCGGTGGGAGAGCTCGACGAGCCCTGTCGCCTCGCGCCGGACCACGTCGGCGACCGCCCGCCGCGCCCCGTCAGGCGCCGAGCGTCCCGGGACCGAGGCGCCGCTCATCGAACCACCATCACTACGTCTCCGGGGCCGACCGCGTCGCCCGTGCCGACGCGCAGGTCCTCGACGGTGCCGGCGACCGGCGAGACGATCGGGTTCTCCATCTTCATCGCCTCGAGGACGCAGACGACCTGGCCGGCGACGACGGCGTCGCCGACGACCACGTGGAGCTGCGCGATCGTGCCCTGCATAGGGGCGAGGACCGTCCCGTCGGTCGGTGGCGCCGAGCCCTGGCGCTTCTCGCGACGTGCCGGCGAGTGGCCCGGGGCGCGAGCGTCGCCGGCGGTCTCGGGCAGCCAGAGACGGACGCGGTAGCGCCGGCCGTCCACCTCGGCGTCTACGGTGCGCAGCACCGTCGCGTCCTCCCGCCGCGTCCCGTCCGATGGTGCGACACCGGCGACACCCGACAGGTCGAGGTCGTCTTCGACGAAGCGCGTCGAGTGCAGCGCGCCGACGAACGTCTCGTGCTCGAGGATCGCGATCTCCGCCGGGATCGTCGTAGCGATGCCCTCGACGACCGTCTCGTGGAGCGCACGGATCATCCGGTGCCGTGCCTGCTCCCGGTCCTCCCCCCAGACGGCGATCTTCGCGACGAGGTTGTCGAACGACGGGCTGACCGCGTCGCCCGCCTCGTAGCCGGCGTCGACACGCACCCCCGGCCCGGCCGGGAGCCGCAGGCCGGTGATCGTCCCCGGGCTCGGAACGAACGCTCCTCCCGCCGGATCCTCGGCGTTGACGCGGCATTCGATCGCGTGCCCCCGCACTGCGACGTCGGGCTGCGTGAGGCCGAGGGGCTCGCCGGCAGCGATGCGGAGCTGCATCGCGACGAGGTCGAGCCCGGTGACGAGCTCGGTCACGGGGTGCTCCACCTGGAGCCTCGTGTTCATCTCGAGGAAGTAGAACCGGCCGTCCTCGTAGAGGAACTCGACGGTCCCGACACCCTCGTAACCGCACGCGAGGGCGATGCGCACCGACGCGTCCCCCATCGCCTCCCGCACCCCCGGGGCGAGACCGGGTGCCGGCGTCTCCTCGACGAGCTTCTGGTGGCGTCGCTGGCACGAGCAGTCGCGCTCGCCGAGCCACAGAGCCGTGCCGCAGCGGTCGGCGACGACCTGCATCTCTACGTGGCGCGCGGCGGGCAGGTAGCGCTCGAGGTACACCTCCGAGCGACCGAACGACGCCTCGGACTCTCGCCGAGCCTGCTCGAGACCAGGAGCCGCCTCCGCCGGGCCGTGCACGACGTTCATGCCGCGGCCGCCTCCGCCGTACGACGCCTTGATCGCGACCGGCCAGCCGTGCTCCTCCCCGAACGCCACGACCACCGCAGCCTCGGTGACCTCGTCGTTCAGTCCAGGCACTCCGATCACACCGACACCTTGCGCCGCCGCCCGCGAGCTCGGCTTCGATCCCATCGTCTCGATCGCCGCCGGTGGCGGGCCCACGAACACCGCCCCTGCCTCCGCGACCGCCTGGGCGAAGCCCGCGTTCTCGGCGAGGAACCCGTAGCCCGGATGGACGGCCTGTGCGCCGGAGCGGCGTACCACGTCGACGATCGCGTCGACGGCGAGGTAGCTCGACGCGCCGCCACCCGGGAGCGCGTACGCCTCGTCGGCGAAGCGCACGTGCATCGCCCGCGCGTCCTGCTCGCCGTAGACCGCGACGCTCGTGACGCCGAGCTCGCGGCAAGTCCGGATCACGCGAACGGCGATCTCGCCTCGATTTGCCACAAGAACCTTGGCGAACACCCGGTCGACCCCTCACGGACTCCCATGTCTCGGCCTAACGTGCGCCTGTGCGGAGTCCGGGCGCTGGCGCAGCCGACGGCGACCAGGTCGACCCCGGCCCAGGCGAGCAGGCTAGCGGGCGTCCGGCCTTCGCGAGCCCCGTCCGGATCGCGGTCGTCGACTCGACCAACCGCTGGTTGCGCGACGCGGCGCTCGCCGGAGCACCGCACGGCTCTGCAGTGCTCGCCGCCGAGCAGCTCGCGGGCCGCGGACGCCGCGACCGGGCCTGGATCGCACCCCCGGGGTCGTCCGTGCTGTGCTCGGTGCTTTTCCGCAGCGGCCTCGACGCCGGCACGGTCCATCTCGCCCCCGCACTCGTCGGGCTCGCGGCGCTCCGCGCCGTCCGCGCCGTCGCCGGCGTGTGCGCGGCGCTCAAGTGGCCGAACGACCTGGTCGTCGGGGACGCGAAGGTCGGGGGGATCCTGTCCGAGCTCGTCGGCGGGCCGGAGGCGGTCGTCGTCGGCATCGGGATCAACGTCGCGTGGCCTCCGGGTTGGCCACCACCTGGCCCTCTCCGATCGCTCGTGCGCGGCGCCACGACGCTCGAGCGCGCGGCCGGCCGGCCGGTCGCGCGCCACGAGGTGGAGGACGCTC
>JAJYGM010000800.1 GCA_021785095.1 Actinomycetes bacterium | reverse complement strand
CATCAAGAATAGCGCGCCCGAGCCGGCACCGACCGTCACCCTGTCGCGCAGCGGCGCGGAGGACGCTCTCGCCGCCGTGGCGCTCGCGCTCGACGCCGCAGAGGCGGGCGCGGACGTGGGCGCAATCGATTACGAGCCGTTCCGCCCCCTGATGCGCGCCGCGCGTCTCCTTCGGGCCGCGCTCGCGCCGACCGGATCGGCGGCCCTGACGTGACGGCCGGCGGCATGGGGCACACGACCGCCGCCGTGTCGCCGATGCACGACCCCCTGCCACCCGAGCCCGGGGAGGAAGCGCCGAGCCTCGCGCTTGACGCACTGCGCCAGCGCGAAGCCGAGCAACGATCCCACGCCCAAGCAGCGACGTTCCGCGGGCGCGGAACTGGCCTCGATACCGTCAGCCTCGCCGACCTCATGGCCGAGCCGGACACCGAGCCACCGTGGGCCGTCGACGGGATCGTTCCGCAGGTGGGCGTCACCGTCCTTGCGGGCCCGCCGAAGGTGGGCAAGACGCTCCTTGTGCAGTCGATGGCCTTGGCCGCTGCCGACCGGGCACGGCCACACGAGGTACTCGGCCGGGACGTTCGCCGGGGGCCCGTGCTCTACGTCCTCGAGGAAGGCAGCCGGGCCGGCCTGCGATACCGCGTGCACCGCCAGGCATCCGCGCTCGGGATCACTGACGCTGCGGTCGCGTTCGCGTACCGCCAGCACGTCCGGCTCGACGACCGCAACTCGCTCGCACGGCTCCGGGGCGAGGTTCAGGCGCTCCGCCCCGTGCTCGTCGTGGTCGATCCACTCAACCGCGTGCATTCGCGGAACGAGGACAAGGCGACCGAGATGACGCCCGTAATGGACGCCCTCGCGGGCGTCGCCTACGACTTCCGTACCGCCGTCGTGGCAATCCACCACGTCGGCAAGCCGTCCGAGTCGCGGACGGGGCAAGATCGACTCCGAGGGTCGGGCGCCATCCGGTCAGGCACGGACGCCAACCTCATCCTCGATGGCTCCGGGATCCTCCGGCTCGAGGGCGAGTACCGGGACGCCGAGCGGCTGTCGATGTCGCTCCGGCTCGACCCCGACACGCTCCTCTTGGAACAGTCAGATGCTCCCGAGCGCGGCGGGAAGATCGCGCCGGCCGACCTGCTCGCCTTCATCACGGAGCGGGGCCAGGTCAACGCGCGCGCGGTCATGGAGCAGTGGACCGTGACGCGGAATACCGCCAAGGCCGCCCTAGATGGCCTCGACCGAGCCGCCATCGACAGCGCCGAGGACGCGCGACTCGGGCGGATCTGGTTCCCCCGGCAACTACCCCTGTCAACCTGTCAACCGGGTGTCAGCCATGTCAATTGACACCCCCCGGGCCCTGTCAGTCAGGGGTGTCAATTACCCCCCCTATAAGGGGGGGGTTGACACCCTGACAGCCCCTGACACCCCTGTCAGTGACACCGACCGAAGCCGATTGACACCCTCCGGTGCTCGCACGCACCAGATGGTTGTGGACGCAACTACCGCATGGGACGAACCGCTCGAGGAGGACGAAGCAGTGGACGAACGCACCGAGGCCGCGGAGGCGCGGGCGACGATCGCCCGATGGCTCGTCCGAGACGCCGAGCGCTGGGAGCGTGAGGCCCCCTCGACGCTCGATCACGAGCGGGCACGCGCCGCGCTGGACAACGCGCGATTGCGGCTCGCCGAGGCAGAGCACGAGCTCGAGGAACTTGAGGGAGATGACAGGTGAGTGACTTTGAGACCTTCCTAGCCTCGCGAGCGCGGCTCGACTCGCTCCTCGGCACGCCCACGGAGGCGATGGCGCAGTTCATCCAACCCCCCACGCCATCGATCGCGGCGCCGCAACTCGTCAACGCGGGCGGCGACGCGATCATCACGAACGAGGGGATCACCGTCACGAACGGGGCGATCACGGTGCGGAACGCCGGATCGGTCGTCGTGATCGACGGCACATCGAACATGTTCAAGATCGCGGCATCGGGCACGCTCTCGGTTGCGTGGCCCGGATCGTCGCCGGGCGCGAACGAGGCCGTGGTGACGCTCGCGGGAGTGGCGGTCGCGAGTGCTCCTCCGGCCGTGGTCGGGCTTGTCAGCGCGTACGCGGGCGGCCAGCGCGCGCCGATCTTCATGAGCTTCACGGCGGCCGGGGCGCTCATGCAGGGCGCCTTCTGGTGGGTCAAGTTGGTAGCCGGTTCAACGACCGATTGCGAGATCCACCTCTACGCCCAGGCATGCACCGTCACGTCGACGGGCTCGGCGGGCGTTCGTTACTACGTGCTGCGGGAGGCGGGACTGTGAACACCCACCCCGGAATGCTGCTCGCCTACTCGGAGTCAGGCGAGATCGTCGGGACGCTCGACTACCTCGTGAAGTACGGCGAGGACGGCGCGCCCCTTGGGCTCGTCGACTTCGCCGCGACCGAGGATGCGGGCGTGCCGCTTACGCAGGTGTGGAACGTTCAGGGCGCCGCGGGCTCCGGCTCATGGCCCGAGTACCTCGGCGCGCGCGCGCACGAGTACCGAGCCGAACTCGCCGCGCACGGGGAGCGGCCGAAGATCACGGCGCTCGTGCACAAGGCCAGCGGGCACCGTCGCGACCGAGCCGGGATCGAGGCCGCCATCCAAGCGCGCATCGACGCGGCGCACGGGCAGCCCGCCGACATTCGCGACCTGGTAGGCGGACCGGATCGGCCGCTCCAGATCGACGCCGAGGGCAAGACATCGCCGCGCCAGCCGGCACAGCCGTCGGCCCTGCCCGTCGTGCGGGCGAGGCCGATCTAGACCACCGAGGAGATGGGCGGGGAGGCCGCCCGAGAGGGAGGGAACCGATGAACACGCAGACCGCGACCACCGACCAGACGGCACCGCAGGTGCGGCCCGAGCCCCGCTGGCTCGTGGCGCTCCGGCACGGCCCGTTGCCGTACTCGACGCTCCGAGAACTCGTGGAGCAGGAGCCCGCCGCGGATCCCGTGCACCTCGCAGTGCTCGAGGCCGCGAGCCGCGGACTGGCGATCCAGTACGAGCCGGAGACGGCCACCTATCGTCTGGCGGGGGGCGACCGATGAACGAGCAGCGCGACCCGCTTGACGCGTTCGTCACCGTCACCGAACTGGCCGAGGCGTTCGGCCTCACCGAGCGCTCAATCGGCAACTGGCGCAACCTGCCGCGCGTTCGGATCGGCCGGCAGACGTTCTTCCGAAAGGCGGACGTAGCCGAGTGGCTCGACCGGCGGATCGGAGGGCGGGACCGTGCTCAGTAGAGCCACCCGCCACAGGGCGCGACCGTTCATCACGACGCGTCGCAA
>JAJYGM010000273.1 GCA_021785095.1 Actinomycetes bacterium | reverse complement strand
GGACCTTGATGACCATGGCGTACTGATCTCCTGTCGGCTCGTGCCACCCTGTGAGGACGGCTCCGACCTGGTCGAGGGCCTGGTGCGCATGCCATCCGTGCCGCTCCAGGTACTTCTCGATGAGCTTTGTGTCGACGTGCTTCTCGAACATGGCATCCATCTCCTTGCTCCGGGTCCGAGCCCATCGTCCGCGCCGGCGCGAGCCGTGAGCAGAGGCGAAAGTCCCGACATGCCTTCGTGACGTTCGGCCCTATGACCCGACCGTAAGGAGCGAACAATGGAAGAGGTGACGTATGCCCTCGACTCCGAGTCGGTCACGGCGCTCGAGCTCGCGAAGTCCTGCGTCCCCGACGGCGCCGACATCGAGCTCGGCCATTTGCTGAGCGCCTTCTTCCACGGGACCGCCCTCGAGACCCGGCTGCCGGCGCTCGCCGGGCGCATCCCTCCTCCGGAGGTCGTCGCCCCGAACCCGGGGCGGCGCCACCTGGCAGCTCCGGTGCGGGCGGTGCTGGCCCGCTTTCCCGACGAGTCGTCCCCGGCGTCACCCGGCGACGTCGTGTCTGCCCTCGCCTCGTCACCTCCCGGCCGGGAACTGCTCGCAACCCTGGGGCTCGACGCCGGAGAGCAGGCAGCGCTGGCCGCGCTCGGCTCCGGCGAAGCGGCGCCGGAGCCGGCGCTCGGCTGGCGGACGAGCCCCGAGCGGGGCAAGGTCCTCGAGACGCTCGGCGAGTACGGGCGGACACTGACGGGGATCAAGCTCGAGCCACACGCCTATGTCGGCATCGAAGAGACGCTGCGCAAGCTCATGCAAGGCCTCGTGCAGCGCAAGCAGCACAGCGTGATCCTCGTGGGGCCACCGGGTGTGGGGAAGACCGTCGTGGTCCACGAGTTCGCCCGGCGCATCTCGGCCGCAGACCCGCGGGTGCTCCCGCGGTTGCGGGACACGGACGTGTTCGAGCTGTCACCGGCGTTTCTCAAGGCGGGCGCGTCGATGGTCGGCCAGTTCGAGGAGCGCATCAAAGGGCTCATCGAAGTCCTCGCAGCTCACCCGCAGGTGCTCCTCTTCGTGGACGAGGTGCACTCGCTGCTCCAGAGCGAGATGCATGTGCCGACGCCGTGGTCGGGTGCGAGCGCCGAGTTCAAGAAGGCCGTCGGAAGCGGGCAGATCTCGCTCATCGGCTGCACGACGCTCGCCGAGTTCCGCAACTACATCGAACCGGACCACGCCCTCGCGGAGCGCTTCACGCAGGTGCGCATCCCGGCGCCGACAGCGGAGGAGACCGTCGAGATCCTGAGCGCCCGCATGCCGTCGCTCCGCGCCTACTACTCCGAGCTCGTCATCCCCGACGACGTCGTCGCCCTCACGGTGAAGCTCGCCGAGGAGCACCTGCTCGGCCGGGAGGAGCCGCGCAAGTCCATCCGTCTGCTCGACCAGGCCTGCGCCTGGTGCCTCGTGCAGGACCCGCCGGTCTCCGAGGTCACCGAGGAGGCGCTGCGCGGGGCGCTCGACGCCGAGACCGGGCACCGCTTCGTCGAGCCGCGCTCGGTCACCAAGGAGGGTCTCGCCGCCACCCTCAAGGCCTCGATCGTCGGGCAGGACGACCTCGTGGACGAGCTCGCCGAGGCGGTGGTGACCGGGCTCGGCACATGGAGCGACACCGGCAAGGGCCCGCGCGGCAACTTCTTCTTCGCCGGACCGACCGGCACCGGCAAGACCGAGACGGCCAAGATCCTCGCCGAGGCCATCGGCGGTAGCGCACACGCGCTCCTCCGGATCGACTGCAACACCTTGCAGGGCTCGGGTCTCGACAGCCGTGAGGCCATCAGCACGCTCCTCGGCCCACCGCCCGGTTACATCGGATACGTCCGGGGTGAGGGCGGCGTGCTCTCGCGCATCCGCAACACGCCCGACTGCGTCGTGCTGTTCGACGAGATCGAGAAGGCCGACCCGGGTGTCGGCAAGTTGCTGCTCCAGATCCTCGACGAGGGGACGGTCGAGGACACCGATGGCAACCTCCTCGACTTCCGGCGCGCCTTCCTCGTCTTCACCTCCAATGCGGGCAATACGTACGAGGAGCGGTCGGGCCCGATCGGGTTCAGAAAGACCAGCGCGCCGGCAGCCGGCTCCACGGTGAGCGTGAGCGCCGAGTCGGTCATGGACGACCTGCGGCGTGCCGGCTTCCCCCAGGAGTTCCTCGGCAGGGGCTTCCGCTGGTTCGTCTTCCACGCACTCGGGCTTGCCGACGCTCCCGCCATCATCAACCGGCAGCTCGAGGCTCTGCGCGCCGGTGCGGCCGCGCGCCGCCCGCCGATGCAACTCGACTGGGAGCCGGAGGTCGTAGAGCGGTTGGCGGCGGCTTGGGACCCGCAGTTCGGTGCGCGTGGCCTCATCGGGCTGTTGCGCAGGCGGCTCATCGCGCAGCTGAGCCTGGCCGAGAGCGAAGGCCGGCTCGACGGCGTGACGGCCGTCCGGGTCCGGGCTCCCGCGTCCAGCTCGGGGCTCGAGGCGGGCGCAGCCGGGTACGAGCGCCGGGACACGACCCTGTTCGTGGATCTCTACTGACCGGGAGGACGGCACATGTCACTCACGATTGACGGGCTCAAGCGGCTCCTCACAGCCCAGCAGATCAACTTCACCGCACATCCGGAGCGTCCGGCGTTGATCGCAGACTTCACGGGTGAGAACGGCAGGTACGAGGTCCTCTTCGACATCGAGCTCGACGGCGCCTTCCTGCAGCTGCGGACCGTCAATTGGCTGCACTGCCCGGTGGAGCACGCCTCGCTCCCTGCCGTGTTGAGGGTGCTCGGCGAGGTGAACTACGAGCGCCGTTTCGTGAAGCTCGGGTGGGATCCGAGCGACGGCGAGCTCGTCGCGTTCGGCGACGTGTGGATCGAGGACGGGACCCTCACCGCGGCGCAGTTCTCTCGCCTGCTGTCTATCTACCTGCTGGTGGTGGACAGCGCCTACGGGCGCCTCCACACAACCTTCGAGACAGGGAAGGACCCGGGAGACACGCCGTTGAAGGACACGTTCGGCGGCGAGAGGACCGGTCCGGAGGCGCACCCTTCCGGCGGGGACGTGGGTGACAAGGTCCGAAAGCTCCTCGAACAGCTCCGTGGGGCAGCGCCTTCCGGGTCCAAGCCCGGCGAAGCGCCCGAGGACGAGTACGTCTGAGCCACGGTCACGCAGCGTGTCGAGCCCGGCGCAGTGCCTCGGTGTCACCGGCAGGGCCGTCGTGCGCCGTGAAGATGGTGCCCTGTTGCTGCTGCGCCGTGCCGCCGAGGCGGAGTGGGAGCCGGGATGCTGGGACC
>JAJYGM010000739.1 GCA_021785095.1 Actinomycetes bacterium | reverse complement strand
CACTGGTTGGGCCGGGGGAGGCGGCGTGCCGAACGTGCGGCATCGGGAACCCGCCTGGGCGGCACTTCTGCCGACGCTGCGGGAGGGAGCTGGTCGACGAGCAGGCCTCGGCCGTCCGCCTTCCCTGGTGGCGGCGTCTCTGGGCGTGGCTTCGCCGCCTGTGGCACCGGCTCTGGCACGGGGAGCCCGAGGATGTCCCCGCTGGGGAGCGACCGGGCCGCTGGCGGCGCACCGCCGGGGGCGCCCAGCGCGTCCCCCTCGTCAGCCCGAGCCGGCTGAAGGGCCTGGTCGCGATCGCGGTCGCGGCGCTCGTCGTGCTCTCGCTGGTCGGGCCCTTCCATCGCCCGCTGCAGTCGGCGTACCACCGCGTCACCAGCGCGTTCTCGTCCCGCCTGCACCCGACGCTCGTGCCGGTCATTCCGGCGGCAGCCTCGGCCTCGAGCTACGTGGCGGGTCATCCCCCGAGCTCGGCGATCGACCTGCTGACGGACACGTACTGGGCGACGGCCCCGGCGAAGAACAACGGTGTCGGCCAGACGCTCACCGTCTACTTCGCCGGGCCACAGACCATCGACCAGATCAACATGCTGATCGGGGACACTGCAGCGCCGCAGGACTTCCTCACCGAGCCGCGACCCGCGGTCGTGGACATCGCCTTCTCCGACGGGGTGCGCCTGCATCTCGATCTCGTGGACGAGACGAAGTTCCAGGACTTCCCCGTCCACGCGACTCACGTCACGCAGGTCACGCTCACGATCGTCTCGGTCTACCCGTCGCTCGACAACGTGGGGCACAGTTGCTCGCTCGCAGAGATGGACTTCTTCACGTTGCAGTGAGCGCCTCACCCGCCCGTCGAGCCGGTTGCGGTGCCCGTCCCCCGTCGGGCCCTCCGACCAGCCCGAGCTGGGCGAGCGCGTCCCGGTACCGCCGTTCGAGGGCGGCGGCGGCGATCGCCTCGCCGCTGGCCCGCCGGGCGCGGAGGGCCAACTGCCACAGCCGGTCCTCGTAGGGGTCGATCTCGAGCCCGAGGTCGGCCGTCGACGCCGCCGCGCGCGGGTCGTCGGTGCCGAGCTCGTACTCGGCCAGCTCGATGGCCACCCCGGCCGCCTGGCGCTGGAGCTGGAGTCGGGGCGCGACCACCCATCCGGCCGGGCCTGCTTCCGGGATCAGTGGCCCGCCGTACGCAGCGAGGGCGGCAGCAAGCAGCCGCGCCCGCTCCGCGGTGGCCGGCGAGGTCCGCCGGGCGCGACGCACGGAATCGGCAAAGCGTCCGAGGTCGAAGTCCGCGAGCTGGTCGACCCGGAGCCGGTAGGCCGGGCCCTTGCGTTCGACCAGCTCGACGGAGTGCACGTCGCCGAGGTGGCGGAGCGACGAGATCGCGACGTGGAGGCTGCGCAGCCCCGCGCCCTCGGTCGACTCCGGCCAGAGCGCTCCGAGGATGACTTCCCGATGCACTTCGCTCCCCTCGTGGGCGGCGAGCAGCTGGAGCAGCGATCGCACGCGCGGCTTGAGGACCCGGAGGTCGAGTCTCGCGCCGTCGACGCAGAGCTCGAACCCACCGAGGCAGCGGAGAACGACGGCGCTCGCACGCGTCCCCCGACTTGCCGTCGCCGAGGGAGGATCGTGTCTCTCCTCGTCCGGCTGTGTCGCCGAGACCGGCTGTCGTGTCGTTTGCAGCGGGGGGAGCGCGGGAGGCGGCATGCCGGCGCGGCGCGCGAGCCGTTGGACCACTTCGAGAACGGGAGCGGGGTCGTTGCCGAGTGCAGCGAGCGCGCGTGCCTGCCCGGCTCGGGCCCAGCACTCGAGCACGGTGGCGTGGCGCTCCTCGAAACCGATCGCAGCCGCCTCGAACAGCGCTGGCGTCGCCGCCGGGTCGGCGTCGACGAGCGCGGCAAGGAGCGACCGGAGGGGCTGCCCCCAGCCGTCGGCGTCGATCCCGGGTGCGTTGGCACGCTCGGCTGCTCCTGCGAGGCTGGTGAGGGGCGACAGGGCCCTCGTGACCCATTCGAGCCAGGTCATCCCCGCGTCCTCCGCATCGTCGAGGAGCCGCGCGACGATTCGGGGGTCGACGCGCTGCCCGGCGAGCAGCGTCGAGACGGTTGCGACGAGCTGGGCCGCCAGGTGCACCGTCACAGGGGTGTCCGGGTCCTCGACCAGCGCCTCGAGGAGGTTGGCGGCCGTGGCGGACCGGTTGGCGAGGAGGTATCCCGTAGCGGCGACGAGTCGAGCAACCGGTGTCCCGGCGCGAAGCGCTCGCCCGGCTTCACCCGCAGGGTTTCGAACGAGTGTCCGTCGGGCGATCACCGTCCACTCGGACTGCCCGGGACGAAGGTGGGCGGGCCGAGCCGGCGGGGCGGCCCCCGGGAGCCAGACCGCCGTGGCCAGGCGCTCGCTCCGAGCGGTGTCAGCCGGTACTGCGGGACCGAACGCCGACTCTGCGTCGCGGTAGACCGCGACGGCGGAGGTCAGGTCTCCGTTCGCCACGAGCCTGCGCGCCTCACCGAGCAGCAGCCAGCGGTGTTGCGCTTCCATCCAGCGGAGCGTCAGCAGTTCGCGCTGAATGCGAGTCAACCATGCCTCCCGGTTCTCCTGCCAGCGCTCGTCACCAAGGCCAACTTCGCCGGGACGCATCTCTTCGTCGGGATACAGCAGGCCGTACTCCGGGCTGAGAATGAGGGCGGCATCCGCCTCCTGGGTCGCGCGCTCCCAGGCCGCCGTGAAGCCATCGCTCGCACGGCACAGCAGGTAGGCCGGGCCGGCCGCCGACAGGGCAGGCTGCGCACAGCCGACGAGAGCGAACGTTGCCACAATATCCCCCCACCGAGCCGCGCCAGGTAGTATTCTACATGCTACGCCCTCGGCTGTCTCTCCGCCTCCCGCTTATGGACCAGGCAATGGTGACAGGGTCGGAGCGCCGCCAGATGCCACATTAGATCGCCAGAAACAGCCGCGCCGGATCGTCCAGGAGACGCTGGAATCCGTGGTGCTCGTAGAAGGCGGCGGCGGACGCATCCTTGGCATCGACGATGAGGGCAAAGACCCCGACCAGTTGCTGGGTCTGCCTGGCCCGCAGGAGTGCGTCGGCGAGGAGCACGGCGCCCCAGCCCTGCCCGCGGTAGCGCAGATCGACTGCCAATCGACCGAGGAGGATGGCTCCGATACTCTGGTAGCGCGGTAACCGCCTGGTGACGGCGTCCGGCAGGGCTGTCCGCGCCAGCGCCGCCGCAGAGAGGGTGTAGTAGCCGAGGATCCTGCTCCCTTCACAGAGCACATAGCAGCGCGTCGTTTGTCGGCGCTGCTCCTGGCCTGCTTG
>JAJYGM010000109.1 GCA_021785095.1 Actinomycetes bacterium | reverse complement strand
GGAGGACTGCTCGAGGCGGACGCGCTGTGCGACCGCGCCGCCGCCGCAGGAGCGGAGGCCCTGGTCGTCACCGTCGACACCCCCGCGACTGGCAACCGCGAGCGCGACGTCCGGCACGGCGTCGCACCGCCGCTGCGGATCGACGCACACAATGCGGCCCCGCTCGGCGCGCAGGTGCTCATGCGGCCGCGTTGGGCTGCCCAGCTCGCAGCTACCGGCGTGCGCCTGTCCCGCAGAGATGCGATCCCGTTCGGGAACGGCAGCGGGGTGCCGAGCTCGCTGGCTTCGCCCTTCTCCTGGGACGACGTGGCCCACCTGCGCAAGCGCTGGTCGGGCCCGCTGGTCGTGAAGGGCATCCTCTTGGGGGAGGACGCGCGCCGAGCGGTGGATGCCGGCGCGAGCGGAGTGGTCGTCTCCAACCACGGCGGCCGCCAGCTCGACGGCGCACCGGCCACCCTCGATGTCCTGCCGAGCGTGGTCGCCGCCGTCGGGAGCGAGGCAGAGGTGCTCGTCGACGGCGGCATCCGCCGGGGAGCGCATGTCGTCGCCGCCTTGGCCATGGGCGCCCGTGCTGTGCTCGTTGGTCGCCCGTACCTCTTCGGTCTTTCGGCCGCAGGAGAGCCCGGGGTGGGGCGGGTGCTCGACATCCTCCGTACGGAGATGCAACGCACCATGACGCTCATGGGCTGCTCATCGGTGGACGATCTCGGGCCGGACTGGCTCTTGGCACCCGTGCACTGAGCTCGGCCCGCACTGGGTGATGCTCCTGCGTGCAGGGTCCAGGAGCCTCATGCATAGGCGAATGTCAGTGCATTGGATCGCCCCTGTGTGGTGCGGATCGTGAGGGGGATCGCCGAGGGGCGGCTGCCGAGATCCGGGACCGTCACCGTGCAGGAGGACTGCGAGCTGCATCTCGTCCGGGCGCTCGCGCCTCCGAAGTAGGCCACCACGTTTCCCGAGCTGCTGTAGAGCCCCGAGCCGTCCACGACGACGACCTGCCCGGCGCGTCCGGATGAGGGGGACGCCGACGAGAGTCTCGGCGCGCCCAGGGAAACGGGTGCGACGGTTGTCGATGGAGCGGTCGTCGCCCGGGCAGATGTGGATGACGCAGATGTCGATGGGGCGGTTGTCGATGGCGCCCTCGTCGACGGCGCCGCCGTCGATGGGGCGGTTGTCGATGGCGCCGTCGTCGACGAGGCAGCCCCGGTTGTACCAGATGTGGCGCGCGGGCTCTTGCCCGATGACCCGGCCGTGCTCGTCCGCGGAACGGCGTTGTGGTGCTGCGAGGCCGACGATTGGTGGCCGGCGCTGGTCCGGCTTGCCGCCTTCCTCGCGGGCGAGCGGAGGGCCATGTCGAGCGCGACGACTGCGCCCACGATGAGGAGGACGCCGACAATGGCGCCGACGAGAACCGACCGCATGCGCGGCGAGCTTTGGAGCCCCCATCGGGTCTGTCGGGCCGCAGACCCGGCACCATCGACGTCCGGCGCGGCGGCTCCACCCGTGCCACGGCCGGGTCGCCAAGGCCGCGACGGCGGAGCAATGGAGCTCCTCGTCGCGCTCGGCTCGTTCCGGCCGAGCGTCGTTCGAGCCACCAGCCGCCGGTCGCCCGTCTCCTCGTCGACACGTTGCGCGGGCTTCGCTCGTTGCGCGGGCTTCGTTCGTTCCGCGGGCTCGACACGTTGCGCGGGCTTCGCTCGGTCCGCGGGCTCGACACGTTCCGCAGGCTTCGCTCGTTCCGCGGGCTCGACACGTTCCGCGGGCGGTCCGCTGGTCAAGAGCTGTGCGCGGCGCGCCGCGTTCGCCATCGCTTCGAGGGCTCGACGGTCCGGTTGTCCGGCCTGGCCGTCGCGTGGCGCAGAAGGTGACTTCCGTGCGCGATCCATGTTCCTACCGTTCCCCGACCGGCCCGATCCCTCACTCGGCGAGTGCCGAGCCGCCGCAGCAAAGGCGGTACTGCCCGTTGCAGCGACAGTGGATCCAGGCTAGCGGCGCCGGCGGAGGCAGGGAGGGCGCCCCTGCTCCTCGATCCCCGCTACGCGAGCCCTGCTCCTCGATCCCCGCTCCTCGAGGACCGCTCCTCGAGGAGCGCGCGGATGCGCCGGACGCCGGCCCCAGACGACTCCTCCTTGACGATGCGGAAATGGCCGAGCTCGCCGGTGTGGGCAACGTGGGGACCGCCGCAGATCTCCTTGCTGTACCACTCACCTGTCGGGTCACCCGCCGTATAGACGGTGACGGTCGCGCCGTAGCGATCCCCGAAGGCCCCGAGGGCGCCCTGGGAGAACGCCTGGTCGGGGCTCATCTCGCTCACGTGCATCGGCCAATCCCGTGCGATGGCGTCGTCGACGATCTCCTCGACCCGCGCGATCTCTTCTGGGGTCATCTTCTTCGGGTGTGAGAAGTCGAAGCGCAGCCGTTCCGAGGTGATGTTGCTCCCGCGCTGGACGACGTGGTTGCCGAGCACGAGACGAAGAGCCTTGTACAGCAGGTGCGTCGCGGTATGCAGCCGCGTCGTCGCCTCGGATCGGTCTGCAAGGCCGCCTTTGAACATTCCCGTTGCAGCCGTGCGCGAGCGCGCACGCTGTTCAGCCATGAGCTTCTTGAACGTGTCTTCCCAGGTTTGGTCGACGGGCACGCCGTGGGTGCGCGCCTCTTCGACGCTCAGCTCCGGCGGGAACCCGTAGGTGTCGAAGAGCTTGAAGACCGCGTCGCCGGTGAGCTCGCGCCCTGCGATGCGCGGGAGCTCGCGTACGCCCCTAGCGAGCGTCCTTCGGAACAGGGACTCTTCCCGTTCCAGCACGCCGGTGATCTGCTCCGCGTGGTCGGCGAGCTCTGGATAGGCGTCTCGGTAGGTCGAAACGACCGTGGTGCACAGCGTCGGGAGAAGAGCGCTGTCGATGCCGAGGTGCAGCCCTTGGCGGATCGCGCGGCGGGCGAAGCGGCGCATCACGTACCCCTGGGTGTTGTTCGAGGGCTCGACGCCGTCCAGCGCGAGGAGCACCACCGCCCGGGTGTGGTCGGCGATGATCCGCTCTGCCCGCCGATCGGCTTCCGAGCCGGTGGGACCTGGTGCCGAGCGCATCGATCTGATCTCGTCCACGAGGGGCGCGAGCAGGTCGATCGCGAAGGCGTCGGCGACGTCGGCGGAGGCCATCGCCATGCGCTCCAGCCCGCCGCCGAAGTCGACGTTGCGCTGCGGGAGAAGGTCGAACCCCTGCTCCGTCCTTTGGTACTGCATGAAGACGGAGTTGCCGATCTCCACGAAGCGGCCGCAGTCGCAATGGGGATGGCAGTGCGTGCCGAAATGCGGGTCGTGGGGAG
>JAJYGM010000149.1 GCA_021785095.1 Actinomycetes bacterium | reverse complement strand
CCTCTGGCAGGATGACGACAGCTCGAAACGTGAAGTGGGCCCCCACTGAAACGTGAAGACCTCGTTCGTGAGGTGTTCACGTTTGGGCTTGACCAGGGGCGATGCGACGTGATCGGTGGCCCACCCACGGGATAAGCGCCGGGGACCCACAGCGATCAGGCAGGCGGAGCCGGTTTGCGCCCGCGAGAACGGCGGACCGAGCGTGAGTCGGTCTCGACGGCCGCGACACCGATGGCCTCCAATCGGGCGACAAGCTCGTGCAGGCGCCGGTCGTTGGACAACCAGGTCCTGTAGTCGGCTGCCTGGTCCGCGCCGAACCAGCGGCAGACGGTCCGGGTGGCCACCTTTCTGGTCCACTGCCAGTAGGGACCGTGAGGCTCCGGCGGGTCCGCCATGCACCTGCAGCCCACTCGTCCGCAACGGGTGCGCCGAGAGGTGAGCGAGCCGGGCAGGACCTTGGCGCTCCGGGCGATGGCGGCAAGCTCGGTGGCGATCGCCCGAGCCTCTGCCTTCTGCTCGCCGCTCAACGCCACGCCTCATCCTCCCAGGGAGCATCCACCCCCAAGAGCGTATCGTACTGTATATATGCAGTACGACTGTGCCGCGCATCCCTGCCAGGTCCGCACCGCCACAGGTCCAGGCGGCCATCGAGGGGTTCGCCCCTCGCACGGTGCCTGCGGGCGCTGCCGCCTTCGCGAAGGAGGTGACGGCTCGAGCGGCCCCTGAGAGCGCCAACCGGGCCAAGGCCTTCCTCTTCGCCGCGTCGCGCCTCGGGGCGTTCTGCGAGTCCGTCGGCCTCGACCTGTCGGCCGAGGTGGCGCTGCACCCCTCGGTGATCGAGCGCTGCTGTGCGCCTGGGGTGACAGTGATGTCTGGGCCCACGCGCCGCACGGTGCGCACCAACCTGCGCGCCATCGCCCGGGCGCTCCAGCCGGCTCCGCCGCCTGTGTGGCTCGGTCGCGAACGGGCGAAGCAGCCCTACACGAGGGCCGAGATCGCCGGCTACCTCGCCCTGGCAGACGCCCAGCCGACCGAGGCCCGGCGCATGCGCGCCGGCGCGCTCGTCTGCCTGGGGGCTGGTGCTGGGCTCGTGGGCGCGGACTTGAAGGCCGTCTGTGGCACCGACGTCGCCGTGCGGCCGGGCGGGGTGGTGGTGGAGGTGCGCGCAGGGCGCGCTCCCCGGGTGGTGCCGGTGCTCGCCTCCTACCACGACCGTCTCGTCGGAGCCGCCCGGTTCGCCGGCGGGCGCCTGGTGATCGGGGGGACATCTGTGAGCAGGCGCAACGTGACCACGCCGCTCACCGCTTCTCTTTGTGGCGGGAGAGATCTCCCCCGCCTCGAGGTCGCCCGCCTGAGGGCCACCTGGCTCACCGAGGTGGCCGGGGCGATCGGCCTGCGGGCCTTCATGGACGCAGCGGGCATCACCTGCTCCCAGCGCCTCGGCGACGTCGTGGCCGAGCTGCCAGGCGTGGGCCTCGACGAGGCGGTGCGCCTCCTCGGAGCCGGGCGGTGAGCGTCGAGCTCGCACGCGCAGAGGCCGTCGTCGACGCCTCTGGGATCGCCGGGCGCATCGAAGTGCTCCTGGCTGTGGGCGTCCGTCCCCGCCAGCTCTGCGTGCGCACCCTCGCCCTCGGCATGCTCCTCTGCCAGGCAGACGGTCGCCCTGCACACCTCGTGCGCCTCCACGCGGCGCTCGTCGGGCTCGGAGAAGAGGACCGCCGGCGTCTCGGCGTCGACGTCGACTGGCGAAGGGGTCCCCACACCCTCACCTATCGCCAGGTGGAGAGAACCTTTCACCTGGTCGTGAGCGCGCTCGCAAAGCAACACCCCGACGGCCAGCCGGCCCAGGTGCTCCAAGAGGTCGCCGACGCCCTGGTGGAGGCATCGGTCGAAGATCCCCGCAAGGACGCATCGCGCTCGCTGGCGGTCGACTGGACCGACGTCGAGAGCTTCTCCACCAGGTGCCCCAAGCCCACAGGCGCCTACGCAGACCAAGAGGCCGCCTGGGGGCATAGGAAGGGCGGCGGGCCCGGCGAGCGCGACGAGCTGTTCTTCGGCTACCACCTGTCCTTGGCCACCATGGTCGAAGACGACCCGGGCCACGAGGTCCCCGAGCTCGTGCGGCGCATGAACGTCGTCAGCTGCGACCACGACCCGGTCCCCCCCGTGGTCGGGGTCCTCACCCAGATGGCCGTCGGTGGCGTCCCACTCGGCGACGTCATCGCCGACTCGGGCTACGCCCACCGGGTGCCAGAGCACTTCGCCCTGCCGCTCAGGTCCGCCGGGGCGAGCCTCGTGATCGACCTGCACCCCTCTGACCGCGGCACCCAGGGCACCCATGCCGGGGCTGTCTTGCACCACGGGAACTGCTACTGCCCGGCCACGCCCACCGGCCTCTTCGGCCAGGCACCCCTCGCCCGGGGAGCGAGCGCCGAGGAGACCTCGGCTCACGACGGACGGGCAGGTGAGCTCTTTCGCTACAAGCTCGGGCGCACCAGCACCGACGACGAAGACGGCTACCACCGGGTCACCTGCCCTGCGGCCATGGGCAAGGTCCGCTGCCCGCTGCGGGAGGCATCCATGGCGCTCCCCCTCTCCCGTCCCGAGATCCTCTCTCCTCCCGAGCACGCCCCGGCCTGCTGCACGCAGCAGACCATCACCGTGCCGCCCTCGGTCAACGCCAAGACCGCCCAGCGCCACGACTACCCAGGGCCGGCGTGGCGACGCTCCTACGCGAGGCGCTCGGCCGCCGAGCGCGCCAACGCACGGGTGAAGGACCCCGCCACCATCGATGTGGCACGGGGCTGGTGCCGGGTTATGGGGCTCTCCCCCATGGCTCTGTGGCTGTGTGCCGCCATCGTGGTGCGCAACCTGGCCGTCGCCGACGCCTTCGGCGCACGCCAGCAAGAGGACCGTCGCCGGGCGGCGGCCGGACGGCCACCACGGACCCGGCGGCGCCGGCGGACCACCATCTCCGACCTCGTCGGAGCATCGGCGAACGCACCGCCGTAGTCGGTGACGCTTCCCCAGGAGCGCCGGAACCCGTGACCTGGACGCGGCCCCATGACGGCTTGAGCTGGTCCGGCGGTCGCCACAGCGCCACACGCCGACGACGCGGCCCGTCACAGCCCTCTGGCAGGATGACGACAGCTCGAAACGTGAAGTGGGCCCCCACTGAAACGTGAAGACCTCGCCGGTCGGTGAGGTCTTCACGTTTGGGGTTGACCAGGTCGTTCGCGTCGTGATCGGCGGTTCACCCACGGGATAAGCGCCCACCGACCACACCCTGAGGCTCAGCGCCGCCGGGGAGTACGGGGATCGGCTT
>JAJYGM010000348.1 GCA_021785095.1 Actinomycetes bacterium | reverse complement strand
GCTCCTGCTCTCTCGGGCCCGGGCGGCGTGTCCGGGTGGTGCTCAGGGAGCGTCGCAGGCCCGTGTGGACGTACGCTGGATCCCCGGTGGCGGCCCTGTGGAGGTCTCGTCGCCCGTGTACACTTGAGCGATGGCTCAAGTGTTCGCCTCCGAGATCGACGCCGACGCCTGCTCGGTCGAGTGCCTCCACCCGGACACGATCGCGCCGCTGCTCGGGCGGTCGCTTGGCGCGGAGGGCGCAAGAGCCGTGGGAGAGCTGTTCGCGACGCTCGCCGACCCCTCCCGGGCGAGGATCGTCCACCTGCTCGCGATCACCGAGCTGGACCTCTGCGTCTGCGACATCGCCCTCGTCCTGGGCATGAGCGTCTCGGCGCTGTCGCACCAGCTCCGGCTCCTGCGCGAGCGGGGAGCGGTCGAGCGGCGCAAGGCCGGCCGCATGGCCTACTACCGCCTGGTCGACGGCCACCTCCGCGACCTGGTGGTGGGCGCCGCGAGCCACGTCGCCGAGACTGCCTGATGGCGCACGCCCACGGGTCGGCCGCCGCGGCGAGCCGCAATCGCCTCGTTGCGGTGCTCGGCCTCAGCCTCGTCATCCTCGTCGTCGAGGCCACGGGCGCGCTCGCCTCGCACAGCCTCGCCCTGCTCGCCGATGCCGGGCACATGCTCACCGACGTGTCGGGCATCGGCCTCGCGCTGCTCGCGATCTGGTTCGCCGGACGTCCCGCGACCAACGGCCGCACCTTCGGCTACCTGCGGGTCGAGATCATGGCCGCGGTGGCCAACGCGCTCCTGCTGTTCGGAGTCGCGGCATTCATCCTCTACGAGGCGTGGCAGCGGCTCTCCGCGCCGCCCGAGGTCGCGTCGGGGCTGATGCTCGCGGTGGCGCTCGTCGGACTCGCCGCCAACGGCGTGTCGCTCCGCCTGCTGCGCCAGGCCCAGGGGGAGAGCCTCAACATGCGCGGCGCCTACCTCGAGGTGATGGGCGACTTCGCGGGCTCGGCCGCGGTCATCGTGGCCGCGCTCGTCATCGCCGCCACCGGCTGGGCGCAGGCGGACGCGGTCGCGTCCGTGGCCATCGCGCTGCTGATCCTGCCGCGGACGCTGGCCCTCCTCCGGGACGCCACCGACGTCCTCCTCGAGGCGACCCCCAAGGGCATCGACATGGACCACGTTCGCCAGCACATCCTCGACGCGCCCGGCGTCGTCGACTGCCACGACCTGCACGCGTGGACGATCACGTCGGGCATGAACGTGGTCTCGGCCCACGTCATCGTGGCCGACGGCGCCGACCCGGCCCTGACCCTCGACGCGCTGTGCCAGTGCCTGTCCGACGACTTCGACATCGAGCACTCCACCTTCCAGCTCGAGACCGCCGACCGCCGGCGGCTCGAGGAGAGGAGCCACGCATGAGGAACCCCGCTCAGCGCACGATCCGGGGACGCGCCTCCGCCGAGCGCGCCACCGTCGGTAGATCGGCGGGGCCGCGGCGGTGCTGGTTGGGGGGTCAGAAGAGTCGGCCGCCACCGCCTCGGCCTGGTGGACTCGGCCGTCAAGCACGACTTGGCAAGCGCTGGTCCAAGGTCGGGTCGCCGACGACGGCGCAGCTCGCCTGGATCTCGGCTCCGCGGCTGTCCGAGCCCGAAGGCCGACACGGAGGGTCATGCCCAGCCCGACGCACTGGCTGAATTGGCCGGCCCATCCGGCCCTGTTGTACGAGCGCGAGGACGATGCCCGGGCCGGCCGCTTGGCTCAGTCCGCGCAGCTCCCGCGGCACGAGCAGGCGGCCTCGGGCGCGCCGTCCTGGACGTAGGGCTCGTCTCGCGCGAGGGCGATCTCGGCGCGGGCGAGCTCGCGCCCGAGGTAGGCGGCGTGATCGAGGCGGCTGACGAGCCCTTCCTCGATCGCCGCCATGTACAGCTCGGCGCTGGACTGTCCCTCGATGACCCGGTGAAGGACGCCATCGTTGCGGTAGTGCTCGAGGGACAGGGCCGAGCGCGCCCCGTCTGCATAGACGACGAAGTAGCCGGCGGGGTCTGGCACGGTCCGGTCTGGCAGCCGACCGGTGATCACCGGCACGCGAGCCACGACCTCGACGCCAGGGACCGGGCCGGGATCACGACGGGCGCACGTGGCCGCCGCCTCGAGGACCGCGGCAGCATCGCGCCCGCCGACCAGGTCGACGAGCTCCACCGTGGCGCGGAAGTGCTCCGCGAGCGCGGCCGGCACGTTCTTGAGGACCGGGCGCTTGCCGGGCGCGCCGACGATCCGACCACGGCCGTCGAGGCCGTTAGCGCCGAGCGCCAGGAGCGACTGCCCGGGCAGGTGCCCGATGCGCTGGCGGGTATCGGCGCCGGCGAGGACCAGGAACCTGATGTGGGGGTTGCCGACGACGTTGGCGATCAGCCGCTCGATGCCGAGGTTCTCGGTGCGCAGCGAGCCGACGAGCGCGATCTCGGGCCCGGCGCCCGCGACGACGGCCTCGAGGAGCGCGTCGTCATCGAGCGTGCAGACGGCGACGGGAGCCCGGTAGCGGAGGACCCGATACGAGCCTGGCAGCGGCGGCCACCCCTCGCGGGAGGCCACGGCCTCGGCCGGGCAGGCGGCCTCGGCGCCGGCCGCGTCGGCGACCGCGTTGAGCGCGACCGCGGGCCAGCAGACCTCGCAGCCGAGGCAGTCGTAGCGGGCCGGGACGATGTGGCCCCGGGCCGCAGCGAGCGCTCCGACGAGTCGATCGGGCGGTTCGGAGCCCGCGGCTGCCTCGATCGTCGGCAGCGAACCGGCGAAGCAGCCGCACGCCGCGCACTTCTTCGCCGCCGTCGCCAGCTCGAGGTTCTCCGCGGCGACGAGAGCCGCCGCCTCGGTCAGGGCCGCCATCGGGCCGACTCCTCAGCGACACAGAGGCCCTTGTCGAGCACGCCGGGCACGCAGGGATCGACGAGCCGGTAGTAGACGCGGGCGCCGCGTCGCTCCGAGGCGACGACGCGCAGGTCCAGCAGCCGCGTGAGCTGGTTCGATGCGGCCTGCGGGGTCATCGCGACGCTGGCCGCGAACTCGCCCCATGAGAGCTCGCCGGCCCGGACGAGGGCGTGGATGAGCCCCATCATCAGTACGTCTCCTTCTGTTGCGCCGTCGCCCGATCGCCCCGCTGCTCGGCGTCCGGGGACGCGCCTGGAGGCGGACGCAAGGAGCGCCGATCTGGCGGCCCGTAGTTGAGGCATGCCTCGATCTGCGGGGCCACCTCGGCCAGGACGCGCGCCGACGCGTCGAGCAGCCGACCGACGGAGGGATCGGCGAGCCGGTAGACGTTGTAGCGGCCTCGTGGCTCCATC
>JAJYGM010000260.1 GCA_021785095.1 Actinomycetes bacterium | reverse complement strand
GCCCGCGAGCGAACGTCGTACCGAGGCTCCGACACCGCCTCGGGAGGCCGTCCGTGACGTGATCGTGGTCACCGGCCAGGGCAGCGCGGAGCTCCGGCCGAGCCAGGTGATCCTCGACGTGGGGCTGGCCTGTCGGGCCGGTTCACCCGGCGACGCGCTCACAGCCGTCACGGCGCGGGCGGAGGCGGTCATCGCCGCGGCCCGGGGGGCCGGGCTCGCCGAGGAGGACCTCCAGACGCAGGGGCTCGCCGTGGCCCCGCACTTCGACAGCAAGCACGACCGCGTCGTCGACTACCGATCGTCCTACACACTCGAGCTGACCGTCCGGGACGTGGCGCGCGCGCCCGGCGTCGTCGACGCCGTCGCAGGAGCGGCCGGGGACGCGCTGCGCCTTGGGGGTTTCCGACTGACGAGCCCGCTCGCCGCGGCGGCGCGTGCAGAGGCGGGGGTCGCTGCGGTCCGCGACGCACGCGATCGAGCCGAACGCCTCGCGGCCGCCGCAGGCGTCGGGCTGGGCCGCGTGCTCGAGATCGTCGAGGATCCACCTCCGGAGCTGCCGATCCGCCGCCCGCCGATGCGCATGGCCGCCATGGCTGCCGCTTCCATGGCTCCGCCCCTCGAGGAAGGCAGCGAGCGCGTCGTGACGCATGTCCGGATTACCTACGCCCTCGCGGACTGACCCGCCGGCCGAGCTCGGAACCAGCGGGGCTCCCGGCCAGCCGGCCCCGCACGCCTCCCCGCCCACGCCGGCCGCCGCCTCGCGTACACTCGAGGAGCTCGTCCGCCGGGCCCGGTCCCTGGCAGCGCCGGGCGCCCGTCGCCTGCTCGGCATCGCCGGCCCGCCGGGTGCAGGCAAGTCCACGCTCGCCGCGTCGCTCGTGGAGGCCCTCGGTCCCCGTGCGGCGCTCGTCGGCCTCGACGGCTTCCACCTCGCGAACGCTGAGCTGGTCCGACTCGGCCGCCGGGATCGGAAGGGCGCGCCCGACACCTTCGACGCGTTCGGCTACCTCGCGCTCCTCCGCCGGCTCCTCGAGCGTCCGACGGAGGTCGTCTACGCGCCTCGCTACACCCGCGAGCTCGAGGAGCCGATCGCCGGAGCGGTCCCGGTCCCCCCGGAGGTCGACCTCATCGTGACCGAGGGCAACTACCTGCTCCTCGACAACCGACCCTGGCGGTTCCTCCGCGACCTCCTCGCCGAGACGTGGTACCTCGACCTCGACGATGCGACCCGCGTCGAGCGCCTCGTCGCCCGCCACGTCCGCTTCGGGAAGACCCCGGCCGAGGCCGCTGCGTGGGTCTCGCGTTCCGACGAGGCGAACGCTCGCCTGGTCGCTGCAACCCGCGCCCACGCGGACCTGGTCGTCCGCCTGTCCCGTCGTGACCTGCCGCAGCCCAGAGGCACCGGCACGGCGCCACACGAAGCGGTCAGATCTCGAGGACCCGGGTCTGCCACTCCCTGACCCGCCGAGACCCGAGCAGGTCGTTCACGGCGAGCATGTGCGCGTTCGTCACGTCGTTCCAGGTCTGGATCACCCGGAGACCGGGCTCGGCGGCGGCCAGCCAGACGAGCATCTCCGCCTTCAGCCAGAGCCCGAGGCGATGTCCTCGCGAGCCGGCGAGGACCGTCGTGTCCTCCTGCCGCCCGAGGCCCGGGTCGTCGCCCCCGACCAGCAGCTCCGTGTACCCCGCGACCTGGCCGTCCGACCGACGCGCGAGCACCCGGTACTGCCGCACGCCCGCAGCGGCGTAGCTCGCCTCGACCGCTCGCAGCTCGGCGACGTCGGTGCTGCGGGGCTCGAGGTCGAGCGCGCCGGTCGGAGCGTCGTTCATCCCCGACTTCGCCTGCGCGAGCGACGCCGCGAGGTGAGCTGGACACGGGCCCTCGACCCGCTCCAGCGCGAAACCAGCTCGAGCCGCCACCCGCCTCGCCGACGCTGCCAGCTCCTCCCAGTGGCGCAGCTGGCTCACCGGCTCGTCGATCCGTCCCTCGGCCTCGGTCGACGCGACGCTCGCGCCGAGCGCTGTCGCAAAGACATCCCCTGCGCCACCCACCAAGGCGTGCGCCACGAGCTCGCGGCGTCCCTCCGCCCGGGCGAGCGAGGCGGCTTCCTCGACCAGCGCCTGGCCGATGCCGCGCCGACGGGCACCGGGGTGGACCTGCACCTCGAGCCACGCAAGGTGCCTGTTGTCCTTCGTCGGCAGCCCGATTACTACCATCCCCACCAGCTCGCCGGCCGAGGCCGATGCCCGGAGCGACGACGGCAGGGGCGGAGCCTCGGCCTCTCCCAGCGGCGCGAGCATGGCCGGGGCATGGGCCGGCGGCGCTGGGGCCCGGACCTCCCCCGGCGGCGAGGGCGCGGCCGGGGCTTGGGCTGGCAGCGCGGGCGAGACCTCCGCCAGTACGAGCACCATCCGCTCACGTGGGCTCGGTGTCAGGAAGGCGCGGACCAAGGAGCGGGGCAGCGGTCGATCACCAGGCAGGTCGGTCGCGGTCACGGCTGCGCCGAGCGCGAAGACGCGTTCGACCTCGATCGCCTCCGGGGGGGAGGGAGTCCAGCGCGTCGTGACCGGCACGGCGAGAGCATGACCGGGACGCCGAGGACACACAAGCGAGTTTCGGACCGCGGAACCCGTTGCCGGGTCTGCTGGTCATATGAGTGTGGAGCCCCGCCCCTCGCCTCGGCCCCCCGCAGTGACTGCCGCGGCCACGCTCGTACTGCTGGCAGCGGTCACGCTCGCCAGCTGCACTTCGCTTCCCGCTCGGAGCGCCGCCCGCGCGGACGTGAGCCGGAGCCACCAGCACCCGTCGGCCCCCGCCGCGACGGAGGCCCGAGCGGCCGGCACCGCCGGAGACGCAGCGGCAGCAGCGGCCGCGGCGGCAGCGGCGGCGGCAGCAGCAGCAGCACCGATCGCGCACCTGCTCGCAGCCGATGGTGGGGATTCCTGCGCCGGGCTCCCGACCGCGCAGACGATGACCGGCGCGGTGAGCGGGTGCATCCGGATCCCCGATGTCAGCCCCGGCGCTTACCACCTCGTCATCGAGCAGGTGCTCGTCACGCCTGCCGCACCACGGGCGAAACCAGCGTACGGCGGCGAGGCCGTTCCTCCCCCACGGGCGAGTGCCGGCCCGCCAGGGCCACCAGTGCAGCTCTCGGTCATCACTCGCCACCCTCGCCCCGGCGGGGACCTCGTGATCCTCGGGACGGTCACCGGCGCCCGCCCACCTGACGCTTCGACCCCGAACCTCTGCCTCGACGGCTGCACGGGCGGCCTCGTCTACGACGGCGTTCCTGTCCAGTGGACCTCGCGAACCCGCTTCATGCTGCGCATCGTC
>JAJYGM010000303.1 GCA_021785095.1 Actinomycetes bacterium | reverse complement strand
CGTGTCGGCGATCTGGGTGGTCATCCTCTCCTGCACCTGCAGCCGCCGCGCGTAGGCGTCCACCAGCCGGGCGAGCTTCGACAGGCCGGTTATGCGCCCGTCGCCGCCGGGGATGTAGGCGACGTGCGCGTGCCCGATGAACGGCACGAGATGGTGCTCGCACAAAGACGCGAACGGTATGTCGCGCACCATGACCATTTCGTCGTGCTCGGCGGCGAAGGTCACGGTCAGGTGGCTGCCCGGGTCCTCGTCGAGCCCTGCGAGCAGCTCCTCGAACATCGACGCAACCCGCCGCGGGGTGTCGCTCAGGCCCTCGCGCTCGGGATCCTCGCCGATCCCGGCGAGGAGCTCGCGGACCGCGGCCTGCACCCGGGCGACGTCGACGCCCACCGGAGGGTCAACCCTCGCCGCCAGCGCCCGCGTCGAACGCGTGGACCCCGGCAAGGTTCCGGTACCGCTCGGCAGCGTCGAGGCCGTAGCCGACGACGAACTCCGAAGGGATGGTGAAGCCGACGTAGCGCAGGTCGAGGTCGACGCGCTGCTCGCCCCCCTTCACCAAGAGCGCGCAGACGTCGACCGTCTTGGGACGCCGCGCATGGAGGTAGTGGCTCAGGTAGTTCAGCGTAAGCCCGCTGTCGATGATGTCTTCGACCACGATCACGCGCCTGGCGGTCAGCTCCGCGTCGAGGTCCTTCACGATCCGCACGACCCCGGAGGACTGGGTCGCGCTCCCGTACGAGGAGACGGCCATGAAGTCGACGTCGACCGGCAGCTCGATCGCTCGGCACAGGTCGCTCATGAAGAGCATCGCGCCTTTCAGCACGCCCACGAGCAGCGGCGGGTCGTCCCGGAAGTCTTCGGTGATCTGCTTGCCGAGATCGGCGACCTTGGCGGCGATCGCGTCGGCGCTCACGAGCAAGCGGCCGACCGCTGGACGTGCCCACGAGGGAGCCTGCGTCGGTCCGTCCGGCTCCCTCATCTGCATCGGCGAGACCTTAGTGCCGGTGACTTGCACGGCCGGCGCCTTCGACCCGTCACGTTGCTCCCGACGACACCTGCCCGGGAGCCGCCGCGATCAGCCTCCCCCTCGACCGCCGCACGCGCCAGCCGCCCGAGAGCTCCGTGGCGACTGCGCCGCCGGAGGCGACGGCGAGGACCCGGCGGACCTCCGAGAGCGAAGGGGGGTAACGGTCCGAGCCGAGCGCCGACGGCCTGCCGCCGGCGCTCGGAGTCGCGCCGAGCGCGCGCAACCACCGCCGGACGGCGCGTCCCGCCAGCGGCACGGGCGAGCGGGCGAGGTCTGCGGCGACGCTGGGATCGGGGACGATCTCGGAGGCGAGAGCGTCGAGAAACTCGGCGTCCGAGGCCGCGAGGGACGCGAGTCGAGCGAGCAGGGGGACCGGGTCCCTGCCCGCGACCTCCGAGCACATGGGGAGAAGCTCGTGACGTACGCGATTGCGCAGGTAGCGCCGATCCTCGTTCGACGGGTCCTGCACCCACCGCAGCCCCGACTCCTCGCAGAACCCGTCGCAGACCGCACGCGCCTCACACCGGCGGATCCCGAGCATCGGGTGCGAGGGTCCGGCCCTCATCCCCGCGAGGCCGTCGAGCCCCGCACCGCGCAGCAGATTGCACAACACCGTCTCTGCTTGGTCGTCCATCGTGTGCCCAGTCGCCACGTCTGGCGGCAGGACGGCGAAGCGCGCCGCACGAGCGCGCGCCTCGAGGTTCGGCCCCGGCTCGACAACCACACGCTCGGGCTGGAAGCCCGCGCCGAGGAACGCTGCAGCCTCTGCGACGAGCTTCGCCTCGGCTGCGGAACCTTCACGCAGCCCGTGGTCCACGTGGACCGCGCGCACCCGGCATCCAGCGAGGGTCGCCAGGACCAGCAGCGCCAGCGAGTCCGGGCCACCCGAGACCGCACAAGTGAGCGCGGATCCCGCCGGCGGGAACGTGCAGCGGCCCAGCAGGCCGGATGCGTCGCCGATCACTCGCCGTCCTGGGCCTCCGCGCGAGCGATCCAACGCTGCGGCTCACGGATCTCCTCCTGCGTCGGAAGCCACTCGGGGCCACGCCACACCCGGTCCATCAGCTCGCTCCCGCCGTGCGCCTCCACGGCCTGGATGAACTCCTCGCCCTGCTGGTACTGGCGAAGCTTCGCCTCGAGCCCGAGCACTTGCTGGAGCACCTTGGCCGGTCCCTTCACCGACTGCCGCCGCTCGCGCAGCACCTGGCTGAAGTGCGCTGCTCCAGGCACATCCGCGGCGCCGGCACGGTCCATCGTCACGTCGCCGTGGCCTTCGAGGACGCTCATCATCGCCTGGAGGCGCCGGATCGCGTCGAGCTGCTCCTCACTCGCCACGATGCCGAGGATGCCGGCGTCGTCGAGCGGGCTCTGGCGCGTCCGAAGCTGCTCGGCGGCGCGACGGACCATCTCTGCCAGCCGGCCCTGGTCGACCTGGAATGGCTCGACCGCCTTGTCGACGAGGGACAAGAAGTGCCCCCGCAGCCACGGCACCGCCGTGAACTGGCAGCGATGGGTCACCTCGTGGAGCGCGAGCCAGAGCCGGAACTCCTCGGGTGCGAAGCCGTGACGCTGCTCGAGCTCCACAACGTTCGGTCCGACGTAGTACAAGAGGTCCTGGTCCTCGGCCATCTCGTCGGTCAACAGCAGGTCGTACTGGCCGAGGACCCGCGTCGACATCCATGCGAGCACCGCGCCGAGCTGCGCACCGCTCGCGGAGCGTCCCGCCATGGCGACCGTGCTCGCGATGGGCCCGGGGAGGTCGACGAGCCAGGGCGGGCGCGAGCGCCGGCGATCCGCACGTCTCTCCTCGCGGCGGCGCTCGAACTTCGCGAGGGCGGGCGTCAACAGCCGTTGGAACGAGGCGACGTTGGCGCGCGCCCAGCCAACACGGTCGGTGACGAGCGAGCGTGCCGGCGTCGGCGTCTGCCACCCCGTGGACTCGGCGACAAGCTCCTCCGCCCTCGCGGTCACGAGGGCGAACGATCTCGAGAGCTCAGCGGCGTCGTAGCTCACGCTCGGGGGACGCCGCGCGATGACCCACCCAGCGACCCGCTCGGCGACTCGCCAGTCCACGAGGCCCGGCCTCGCCGTGTCCCCAGCGTCGTCATTGCCCTCAGGGCTGTCGAAGGGCTCGGGCAACGGCGCGCTCATGGCGCGTCCGCGGGGCTGCCGGGATCGGACAGCGCGGCTTCGGCAGCGATCGCCGCGGCGACGCGGGCGATGAGCGAGTCGGGCACCCGGTCCTTGCAACGGCTCGAGACGACCGCACGCAGCTCCGCCTCGAACCCCGCTGCGTCGGCACACGGCCCACACT
>JAJYGM010000554.1 GCA_021785095.1 Actinomycetes bacterium | reverse complement strand
CGTCGAGGTCCTCAGCGAACGACGACCCCTCGCTGATGCGGGACGGGTCGGTCTCCAAGATGTCGGCGAGCTGGTCCCTCACGAGCTCGAAGACGGCTTGGCGGTCGAGCGGACCTCGCTCGGTGTAGATCTCGGTGGTCGCCGTATCATTAAAAAAGAGGTTCGGACGCAGGGATGTTACCGAGACCCGAGTATGCCAGGAGCGCCGCCCGGCTCGAACCCTTCGGCGCGGGCGCTCCCGACGGCGCCTGCGAGGAGCGCCGCGAGGTCACGCCCGGCCAGTTCGTGGGCGACCCGGACGGCGTTGTGCATGGCCGTCGCGCTGGAGGACCCGTGGCTGATGACGCAGATCCCGTCGACTCCGAGGAGCATGGCGCCCCCGGTGTTCTCCGGGTCGAGCTGGGCGGCGATGGGGAGCAGGTGCGGGAGGAGGACCTCGGACGCGGCGGTCGTCTGGTCGTCGGTCCTGAACACGTCGAAGAGGGTGTGGACGATGAAGCGGAGGGCCCCCTCCAGGGCCTTCAGGGTGACGTTGCCCGTGAACCCGTCGGTCACCACCACGTCGGCAGCGCTCGGCAGGAGGTCCCGGCCCTCCACGTTGCCCACGAACCGCACCCCCGCCCCTGCCGCCAGCACGCCGTGGGCCTCCTTCACGAGGGACGTCCCCTTGCTGGCCTCCTCGCCGATCGAGAGAAGGGCCACCGAGGGGTCGTCGACGCCGTAGCGGGCGGCCGCGTACGCAGCGCCCATCTGGGCGAACTGGACGAGCATGGCGCTGGTGCACTCCGCGTTCGCGCCCGAGTCGACGAGCACCGCCGGCGCGCGGCCGATCCGCGGCAGCGGCGTCGCGATGCACGGTCTGATCACGCCGGAGAGGCGCCCCATCCTGAGCAGGGCCGAGGCCATCGTCGCCCCGGTGTTGCCGGCGCTCACCATCGCCGAGGCCGCGCCGTCGCGCACGAGCTCGGCGGCCCGCACGAGCGAGGAGTCCTTCTTCCGGCGGACCGACTGGGCAGGGTCCTCGTCCATGCCGATGACCTCGGCAGCCTCGACCACCTCCAGGTCGCCGGTGTCGCCGAGGAGCCCCGGGGGTCCGACGAGCACCACCGGGATCCCCTCTTCTGCGGCTTTGCGCGCCCCGGCGACGATCTCGGCGGGGGCCTTGTCCCCGCCCATGGCATCGACCGCGACCGGGAGCGAGGCCAGGGGAACGGCGCGCGCAGCCGGCCCCCTCGAACCGGTGCGGCGCGTCACGTCAGTCGACCTCCACCGCCTGGCGCCCCTTGTACCAACCGCAGTTCGGGCACACCACGTGCGGCAGCTTCGCCTGGTGGCAATGGGGGCAGACGCTGCGAGGGGGCACCTCGAGGCGCCAGTTGGCGGCGCGTCGGCTCCTGCCCTTCGCCTTCGATGTCTTCTTCTTCGGGACGGCCATCGTCGATGCGCTCCAGGTCCGTGCCGGCCACGTCGGCCGGCGAGCTGGTGCCCCCGGGGCCTTCCCGGGCAGCTCGGCTCCGGGGGTGCGCCAGCAGGGACGCCGGGTCGGTGCGCGCGGGGGCTACTGGGCGGACCGGAGCACGTCGAGGTTAGCCCACCGCGGGTCGCTGGGCGCCTCGCACTCGCAGGCCTCCTCGTTGCGGTCGCAGCCGCAGTACGGGCAGAGCCCTCGGCAGCCCTCCCGGCACAGCGGAGCGAGCGGCAGCTCGAGGACGACCGCGTCCCGCACCATCGGGCCGAGGTCGAGCTCGTCGTCGACGATCGGGTACGCGTCGTCGTCGTCGGGGTCGCCGTAGCGGGCACCAGGCTCGGTGAACCGCTCCCGCACGGGGATGCGGAGCATCCCCCCGACGGGCGACGCGCACCGGCGGCACAGCCCCGTCCACGGCGCGGCGACCGTTCCCGTCACCATCACGCCGCCTGAGAAGGACTCGAGGGTGACCTCGCAGATGGCTTCGGCGCCTCGAGGGACCGTGCTGTCGGCCGGAGAGCGCGAGACGATCACGGCCTCCGGGTCCACCGGCCCGGTGCGCACCTCGTGCCACCGGGTGCCCAGCACCCTGCGGAGCCTGGCCACGTGCACCACGAACGGGTCCACCTGTACCTCCTTTCCTGCCCGCGAGCGGGCAGCGTGCCCGCCTATGCGAGGTCCTGGTCGAAGAAGCCCGGCTCCTCTCCCTCCGGGGAAGCCGCCTGGGCGGGTGGAGCGGCGGAGACGGTCGCCTGCAGCTTCTCGCGACCGGCGCGCACCGTTCTCGTGATCCTGTCCAGCACGATCTCCATCCCCGCCAGCTTCTGGTCGCAGTAGTCCTCGGCTTCGTGGCGCAGCCGGCGCGCCTCTTCGTTGGCGTCGTCGAGGATGCGCTGGGCGACCAGGTTCGCCTGTCGGACCATCTCCGAGCGCGAGACCATGTGCTCTGCCCGCGCCCGGACGTCCGCCATCAGCGCCTCCGCCTCGCGCGAGCGGTCGGCGAGGAACTCCTCTTTCTCCCGCAGGAGCCAGCGTGCCTGGCGCAGCTCGTCGGGGAGCCGATCGAGGGCCGCCTGCAGCACTTCCAACAGCTCCTCGCGCGACACGAGCACCGACGCGGAGAGCGGCATCGCCTTCGCGCCGCTCACGACGTCGAACGCCCGACGGATCAGCTCCTCCGTCCCGAGCTGTTCGTCGGTCCGGACCGATCCGCCGTCGTCGCCGTGCGCGTGCTCGAACACGTCCGTCACGATGCTGTCGTCCCGCTTCTTCCGGCCAATTCCTCTTCTTCCGGCCAGCCCGGTGTCCGGCCGGAGAACTTCGCCTCGAACCGCAACCCCACGGGCTTCGGCACGAACGCGGAGATGTCACCACCGAACCTGGCGACCTCCCGCAACAGTCTCGAAGCGATGAAGGAGTACTGCGCGCTCGTCGGGATGAAGATGGTCTCCACCCCCGAGAGCTGGCGGTTCATCTGGGCCATCTGCAGCTCGTTCTCGAAGTCCGACACGGCGCGCAGCCCCCGCACGATCGTCGACGCGCCGACTTCACGCGCGACGGTCACCACCAGGGTCGCCACGCCGACGATCCGCACGCTGTCCAGGTGCGCGAGCGATTCCTCGAGCATGTCGGTGCGTTCGTCGATCGTGAAGAGCGGCCTGCCCTTCTGCGGGTTCCGGAGCGCGGCGACCACGACCTCGTCGAACAGGCGCGACGCCCGCTCGACGACTTCGAGATGGCCGTTGTGGAACGGGTCGAACGACCCCGGGAAGAGGGCGACGCTCACGACCGCCACCTGCGCGCGCGGGCCGCCGGTGCGTCGGACATGCGGGCCACGGTCACGAGCGTACCGCCGTAGCGGCGCGACCTCGCGAC